>NZ_JBVFXW010000109.1:0-692 GCF_055522395.1 Psychrobacter sp. TPE 89C | reverse complement strand
TGCTTAAGTGCTAATAAATTTATAAAAGGTATTGAAAAACCTTCTGTTAAACTATCTTTGAATTTACTGAAACTAAAAAATAACTTAGGATTGTGAGGATAATTGGTTACGGGATGAGTCGATGCTAATAGTATATTAAAACCTGCGGACTCTAGAGATTGTTTCAAATTTTCAGAAAACCTTAAGGTCTGAACAGGCATATTAGGCTCATGATATAAAATTTCATCAATCATATTTTGAGGAAATGTAAATCCTAATATAGCAATATTGTTTTTCATAACAGAATATCCTCAACTACTTTCATAAAAGCATTACCTATATGATCATCATAAATAAAATTATTAGAAATATTACGGTTATTCATTCCTATTTCTCTGGTATAATCTTCATCTTTTAAAAAATAAATAGCTTTGTTAGTCATTTCGTTTAAATCACTATACATTTCGCAGTTGTAACCTTCTATAGCAAAATCGCCAATAGCATCATGTCTTCTTATTAAAAATGGTACTCCCTCAAAACCCGCTTCAATAGCAGGACGACAAAAATGAGCATCTGTAATGGGCAGCAGTAAAAGTTTAGAGCTTGCAATAATGCTTGAAACATCATCAACAAAATCAAGGAAATCTATTTCTAATTTAAAACGTGAATTTTCTAAAATTTTAATTAATTTTATTTTTGATTCTGGACTTACC
>NZ_JBVFXW010000108.1:0-731 GCF_055522395.1 Psychrobacter sp. TPE 89C | reverse complement strand
AACCAGAATTTGACCCCCGCAGTCAAACTACTACTATCAACCGATTCATTTTCTTGACGTCGTTGACCACGAGCCTTGCCAAGCGCTGTCTCATAACTAACACCCACATAAGGAGCTAGCTGGCGACTGAACGTCTCGTAAGTCAGTCTGACCTCAGTTTCCATTTCATTAAAGCCTTTGGTAATGTCGTTATCATGGTCATCTTTACTAAAGGCAGTTAGCCCCACCTCCGGTATGACCACCCAATGCTGGTCTAGACGCCATTCATACTCTGCGCCTAAATCAAGACGAAGTTGACCATCGGTATATAAGTAGGCTCTCGCATCTGTTTCGATAAAATAAGGCGCGGTGCCGACAATGCCTGCCATAAGGGCAGCGTTGTCATTTTCAGTATCGTAAGCGACACCAGCTTCACCATTCCAAAAAATACTCAGTGGTTTCCAATAAGCAAGCGAGCTCAAGCTGTCTATTTCTTTATCGTCTTTAGTCTGAGCACTACCTTCCGTGCGTAGCCTTATACGATTGCTATCAGTACCATACCAACCCGTCGCCTCGAAGTTGATTTGGTCTTCATCAAACTGATAACCCAAGTCGTCTACTGACACTCCCCACAATGGCATGCTGCCCATCATCATTGGCTTACCATAATGCCCGTATGAAACCCCATTTGAATAGTCTGGACTGCGAGCATCGGCCGGTGGCTGCCCGCCTTGCATCCCTGACATATCCAT
>NZ_JBVFXW010000107.1:0-757 GCF_055522395.1 Psychrobacter sp. TPE 89C | reverse complement strand
GTTGACTGGTGGGACATAGAAGCTATTTTCTTCGATATGAAAAGTAGTAAATAAGAAAATACGTAGCACTATTCAGATGTTTTTTAATCAAATTAAATTCTAGTTTTATATTGATATTTCTTTGACTTATAATTAATTAAGGATGATGTTATGAATACTATAATTATCAAAACAAATGACCAATTACAAACGATTTCTGAGCACAAAGTCATTACGCAGGACGGCAAAACTACAATAATAAAAGCTGTTGACAAAGTGAACTACGAACTGCTTGATGAATCAACGGGTTATGCTCCACATCATATGGTAACTAAGCGGGTAAGTAACGACCTTCACGTTTCTTTTGAAGAGAATAGCGAAAATCCCGAACTTATTATGGAAGGGTTTTATGATGGTATCGATAGTGCGCTCATCGGTATCGCTGAAAATGGTAACTATTATTACTACATTCCCAATACTGGAGAAGTAACAGATTTTGTCACTGAGTTGCAATTGGGTGAAGTACAGGGGCAAGCGTTGGGTGGAGAGGAATATGCTACACCTTGGTGGGTAGGTGCGACAGAATTTGGAGGTTTTGGTGCATTACCATGGCTAGCTGGATTGGCGGGTCTTGGATTAGCAGGCGCAGCACTTTCTGGTGGTGGTTCTGGCGGTAGTTCTAATAACGCCGCCCCAACAGCCCCAAGCGTGTCAGACTCAGCGAATCTAGAGCTTGGTCAGGCCGCTGCGGGTGATGCGGTTGCCACCGCCAGTGGCT
>NZ_JBVFXW010000106.1:0-777 GCF_055522395.1 Psychrobacter sp. TPE 89C | reverse complement strand
AGAGACTTTCTTTTACTTAATAAAAAAAATGTTATGAAAAATGCAATTTATTTTTACAATAAGTATAAAACCAATCATAAATATTTGAGTTGGCTGGATAAAAGAAATCAAGAACAAATGGATTGGGCTCTTGACTACCTTCAAGAAAAAGAGCTATTAATCAATGCTCCCACCTTTTTACCCAACAATACTAAAGAGTGTTATGCTCAAGTATGTGCATCATTAGATGCGCTCGATTTACATTCAGATCTAAAAAGCAAGCTAATTGATAGTCAAACTACAAAATCTGAAAATATAGATGAGCCTGCTCAAAGATCGGAGCAAGGTATGAAGTCACAGGAAGATCAATTAATTGCGAGGAATAAGGAGTTTGATGAAGCTAGCAAAAAGCACTGGCAAAATCCTAACGCTTTTACGACATTAGTTAGCAAGGTAAACCAAGATACTGATGCTAAAAGGGAATTGATTCAGAGAATGCGCACTGCCTGGAACCAGAAAGTGTTTAGAGATAAGAAAACGATTAAACCTGAAAAACAGCTCAAGCTGCCCCATGGTTATGAAAAGAAGCTTAATGTGGTTGCAGAGGCTTACGATGAAAACATGGTAAATTACTTAAAAGTACTGATAGATAAAGAGTATGATAAAATCAAATCTGAAAAATAATATAACTCGGTTGTTGGTAGTATTAAAAAGTACTTTATATGCTGATATCAGATAATTTGGTAAGCTAAACTATATTTAATTACCAAGTAATACTGAATATGAAATGGCAATTTT
>NZ_JBVFXW010000105.1:0-909 GCF_055522395.1 Psychrobacter sp. TPE 89C | reverse complement strand
TATAGTCAATCCAAGATAAAAGAAGTACATCCCATATCATGAAACAGTTTTGGTAAATTATTTTCCATCCAACCTTGGCGTAGAAACTTAGCTTGTGCCCATTTTTTTTCAATAGGATTTAAGTCAGGACTATAGGGTGGTAAAAATAAAAGCATGTGACCGTGCCTATTTAGCAGCCTCTTCACACGTTTGTGAAAACTGGCATTATCCATGACGATCACGCATTTGGTCTTAAGACTTGGAATGAGCGTGTATTTGCACCAGTCATAGAATACATCTCCATTGATGTTTTTCTCAAAGTAATCAAGTGCAAATAGCATTTTTTCATACAGAGCACCGATGACATTGGTACGTTTTTTAGCTTGCCAATTGTAGCTATCAATACAAGGTTCACCTATCGGTGCATAGCCATAAGGACGAATAGTTTCAGCTTCAAAGCCACTCTCATCCATATAGACAATGGGATAGCCGTGTTGCTTAAAACCATCAAGCTTATTCTGATATATCGCTCTTTTTATTGGACACGCTTTTGGATGTGCTAAGGTCTTTTTTTTGGCTAATATTTAATCTTTTTAAAGCATAGCCGATACCTGATTTACTACAGTTTAAACGACGAGCTCGCTCATACAAATAGTCATCTGGATATTGATTAACGTCTTTTAGAAGGGCTTCATTGGGTATGCTAGTTGGCGTTTTGACTCTAGTCGTTTGAATGCTTGGGTCTATAAGCCAGCGCTGTAGTGTACTCTTGCTGATATTGTAAAAAGTACAGGCCTGACGGATGCTCATGTCTTTTTGCTTAATGTTTTTGATAACTTGTGCTCGAAAATCTGCTGAGTAGGTCATCTTTTATATTTCACTTTGCTTGGTTTAAAAGTATTGTACCTTTTCTATTTTGGACTGACTATA
>NZ_JBVFXW010000104.1:0-969 GCF_055522395.1 Psychrobacter sp. TPE 89C | reverse complement strand
CACCATTGGCTCATCAAAAAGTGAGTCAAATAGCAGCAGCTACACCGAGGTCAACCAAGGCTCCAGCATCACCACCAACAATCTTGCCTTGATCGCTACAGGAGCAGGCACAGATAGCAATATCAACATAAACGGTAGTAACTTAAACGTTACCAATGACGCCCTATTTCAAGCCGACAATGACCTGACTATCAATGGCGTCGCGCAAAACAGCAATACTCGTAGTGATAATAAGAGCTCAAGTACCGCCATCGGTGCCTATGCAGCCACCAACCCAGGCAAAGATGCTAGCTACGGCATCACTGCTAGTGCGAGTCATGCCAAAGGCTATGCCAACAGCGACAGCACTACCTATGCCAACAGCCAAGTCAATGTCGGTGGCAACACCACCCTTGACATTGGTAATGATTTAAACATCAAAGGTGGTGTACTGAATACAGATAAGATTCAAGGCGTTATCGGCGGCGACATGACCATCGAATCGCTACAAGACACCGCTACTTATAACAGCGACCAAAAGAACATGGGCTTTAGTGCAGATCTTGATCTTGCCAAAGGTACAGGTTCTAGCCTATCGGTCAATGGCGGCAAGACTAATGTCAATGCTGACTCTAAGATCGTCAATGAACAATCTGGTATTTTCTCCAATGAAGCTGATCTTACAGCAAATGGCAAAGGTAGCTTTACAGGTGCCGTTTTCACCACCTCAAAAGAAGCTCAAACCAATGGCAAGAGCAATATCGTCTTTAAACAAGGTGTTAGCTCACAAGATGTTAAAAATACCACGAGTTATGAAGGTGAGGCATTATCAATTGGTCTAAGCATTGGTAATACCACCGGTAAACCACAAGCCACCATGAACGGCATTGGCTACGGCACAGATAGTGACAGTGATAGCAGTATCACCAAAGGTGGTGTCAGTGGCTATAATGATCCACAAGGCATGCTCACCACTGAGAAACGTGAAGC
>NZ_JBVFXW010000103.1:0-1014 GCF_055522395.1 Psychrobacter sp. TPE 89C | reverse complement strand
TTAATATATAAAAATGAATTTAACTTAAATGATGTAAAAATTATTTTATTTAATAGAGACAAAATCATGACTGATATGATGAAAAATATAAGAATAGTAGAAGTTTATTCAGATATCGCCGGATATAAAAAAGGCGCTTCTCTAGGCATTGATGCATTAAAAGCGTCATCAAAAGAACTCAATGCAGATTATTTTGAAAAATTGCAATTCGACAGTATTGAGGATGATAGCAACAGTGAGGGGGAATCACAATTTGCGCATGCAAAATATGCTGATGTGATTGAACCGATTATCTCTAAGTTAGCACATAAAATAAAAGACATAAGAAATGAGAATAAATTCCCAATTGTCTTAGCTGGAGATCATTCTAGCTGCGCAGGAACGATGCACGGCCTAAAAATGGCGCATCCTGATGCTGAAATTGGTGTGGTCTATATAGACGCACATGCTGACTTTCATTCACCCTATACCAGTGGATCAGGCAATATGCATGGCATGCCTTTGGCCATGGCGTGTGCCATTGACAATCTAGAATGTCAGCGCAATGAGCTTTCTGAAAAAGAAAAAGAGTATTGGGAAAAATTGAAATTTATGGCATCTGATGAACCCTCAATCAAGCCAGAAAATGTGGTTTTTTGCGCGGTTAGAGACTATCAAGAAGAAGAAATGGATTTAATTAGAAGACATAAGATCCCTTTATATAGCGTTGCTGAGATAACTCAAAAAGGCATCAGTTCCACAGTAGAGGAAATCTTCAAGAAGCTAGAATATTGTGATCATATCTATGTCTCATTTGATGTTGATAGCGTTGACCCTTTGTACGTGCCAGGAACCGGTACGCCTGCAATGAATGGTCTGTCATACGAACAAGCCATGCAACTTAACATAGAGTTAATCAAGAATAAGAAAGTATGCTGTTGGGAAATGGCAGAAATCAATCCTTTGTATAACAATTCAAAAGATGACTCAAACAGAATATTTAAAATTTTAGAAAAAGTGACGCAGTCTCTTTTA
>NZ_JBVFXW010000102.1:0-1158 GCF_055522395.1 Psychrobacter sp. TPE 89C | reverse complement strand
TGAAAAAAATATGAAAAAGAGCTTGCGCATCTCAAAATATTTGATAGAATAGCCACCACTTTAAGAGAACAAGCCGACTTAGCTCAGTTGGTAGAGCAACTGACTTGTAATCAGTAGGTCGCCAGTTCGATCCCGGCAGTCGGCACCATCTCTCTTAAAGTAGCTTTTTATGAATATGTCTTAAACTAAAGTCATTTTTGTTTAAAGCAACCTAAGGTGGGATTGGGGAGCGGTCAAACCCAACAGACTGTAAATCTGTCGCGAAAGCTTCGAAGGTTCGAATCCTTCTCCCACCACCATATTTTCTAAGTTTGTCATAGCGCCAAGCATACTCTATATATTTAGAGACTCTCGATTAGAGTCCTTTAGAATAAGAGTAAATGCGGGTGTGGTATAATGGTAACACCTTAGCCTTCCAAGCTAATGACGCGGGTTCGATTCCCGCCACCCGCTCCATATATACACCATCGCAAAAATTATAAATAATAAATCACGATAATCAGTTTATGATAACTGTGTCGTGATATTTTTTTAGTAAATCTACAATATTATTTGTACTGTAGTTATTAAAAACATGCTCATATAGCTCAGCGGTAGAGCACTCCCTTGGTAAGGGAGAGGTCTCGAGTTCAATTCTCGATATGAGCTCCATTTATTGTTTAAGCTTTTTGTGTTTGCTTTGCTATCTTAAACAGCGTTGCATCGATATCGAAAGCATAGGATATTGAACATTATAAATACAGTACAGCAATTGATGATTTAAGGGTGACACTGAGGTGTTGCCCTTTAGTGCTGTCAATTTATTAATAAATACTAAGTTTATTTGTAGATAAGCTACAGTAAGATAAATTAGTGCAACAGCGATGTTATATAATAGCTAGCAATGTTCAATAGATTGAAAAGTAAGTATAATATTTATCTGTATGAAGTTGAAGCGCATAGATTTTAGCAAGATTACAGAATAGTTTTAGTAGATAAACCATAGCGTCAACGGTTTGATGGTCTTACCTGCATCATGAGCCGTCAAACAGCTATTCACTGATCTTTGATTGATAAAGATTCACCAAAAAAAGAGGAAATACCCATGGCAAAGGCCAAGTTTGAACGTCTAAAACCGCATGTCAACGTTGGTACCATCGGACACGTTGACCACGGTAA
>NZ_JBVFXW010000101.1:0-1275 GCF_055522395.1 Psychrobacter sp. TPE 89C | reverse complement strand
AAAAAAGCCGTTCTCAATAAAGAGAACGGCTTTTGACTAACGAGTTAAATACTAGGATCAGTATTAAACGTTAACGTTAGCAACAACACCAGCGCCTACAGTACGGCCGCCTTCACGAATAGCGAAGCGAAGACCTTTGTCCATAGCGATTGGGTGGATAAGCTCTACGCCCATCTCAACGTTATCACCAGGCATTACCATTTCAGTACCGTCTTGTAATTGGATTGCGCCAGTTACGTCAGTAGTACGGAAGTAGAACTGTGGACGATAGCCGTTTAGGAATGGTGTGTGACGACCACCCTCTTCTTTGCTCAACACATATACTTCAGCGTCAAACTTGGTGTGAGGAGTGATTGAACCTGGCTTAGCAAGTACTTGGCCACGTTGTACGTCTTCACGCTTAGTACCACGTAGTAGTACGCCACAGTTTTCGCCTGCACGACCTTCGTCAAGCAGTTTACGGAACATCTCTACACCAGTACAGGTGGTTTTTTGAGTGTCACGGATACCAACGATTTCGATTTCGTCGCCAACGCGTACGATACCAGATTCAACACGGCCAGTTACAACAGTACCACGACCTGAGATTGAGAATACGTCTTCGATTGGCATTAGGAATGCTTTATCAACGTCACGCTCTGGCTCTGGGATGTAGGTGTCTAGAACTTTCAATAGTTCTACGACAGCTGGTTGGCCATATTTTTCTTGTGAGCCTTTTAGGGCTTCAGTAGCTGAACCATGGATGATTGGCGTGTCATCACCTGGGAAGTCGTAGTCAGAAAGTAATTCACGTACTTCCATTTCTACTAGTTCTAGCAATTCTTCGTCATCAACAACATCACATTTGTTCATGAATACGATGATGTACGGTACGCCAACCTGACGTGAAAGCAAGATGTGCTCACGTGTTTGTGGCATAGGGCCGTCAGTTGCAGATACGACTAGGATTGCGCCGTCCATTTGAGCAGCACCAGTGATCATGTTTTTAACATAATCGGCGTGACCTGGGCAATCTACGTGAGCATAGTGACGTGCATCTGTGTCATATTCTACGTGTGAGGTGTTGATGGTGATACCACGTGCTTTTTCTTCTGGTGCTGAGTCAATAGACGCGTAGTCTTTGGCTTCGCCACCTGAAGTGATTGCAGCTACAGTTGCGATAGCAGCTGTTAGGGTTGTTTTACCGTGGTCAACGTGTCCGATGGTACCAACGTTGACATGCGGTTTTAGACGTTCAAACTTGGCCTTTGCCATGGGTATTTCCTCTTTTTTTGG
>NZ_JBVFXW010000100.1:0-1373 GCF_055522395.1 Psychrobacter sp. TPE 89C | reverse complement strand
ATGCCTCCAAGAATCCTCACCCATATTTCCCCTCAGCAAGCCTTCATCATATCAGCCATCGTCATCGCCATCATGGGTGTTACCATGATCGGCTTTGGTTGGGTGCCGCATCTCTCATTGATACTCGCCATCTGTGTCTTACTGGGCATTGGCGCCTTTAAAGGACTGAGCTTTGATGACATGCAAGCACAAATGGCCTCAGGTATTATGCGCGGTATCGGTGCCATCTATTTGTTCTTCTTTATTGGTCTGATGGTCGCCGCTCTCATGATGTCTGGTGCCATACCCACACTCATGTACTTCGGCTTTCAGCTCATCTCACCAGAGTATTATTACATCTCCGCCTTTGTACTTACTTCCATTATTGGTATTGCACTGGGTAGTAGTTTGACAACCGTTGCAACCTTGGGTGTGGCATTTATTGGGATGAGTAATGCCTTTGATGCCAATGTAGCAATTGCGGCTGGTGCCGTCGTTTCAGGAGCGTTCTTTGGCGATAAGATGTCACCCTTGTCTGATACTTGTACCATCGCATCCTCTGTTGTCGGTATTGACCTGTTTGAGCACATTCGCAATATGATGTACACGACGGTGCCTGCTTGGATACTCACGGTTATCTTGTTTTGGATGTTCTCAGGCCAGACAGCGGGTTCTGATCTTAGTCAGGTGACGGTCTTACAGGGACAGCTGATCGACAGTGGCTTGGTACAAAACTATGCGGTATTACCGTTTGTGGTGTTGGTCGGACTGGCTATCTTTCGAGTCAATGCCATCTATACGATTATCTGTACCATTGCGGTGGCGCTTATCATCACTTATATACATAGCTCACCAAGCTTTGGACAATTGGGTGGATATCTGTTTGCAGGGTATGCACCGGCTGAGTCATTAGAGCTAGGTGAAGTAGGGGGCATGCTGTCACGTGGCGGTGTACAAAGTATGTTCTTTACGCAAGCGATTGTGATATTGGCACTCAGTCTCGGCGGGTTACTAACGGCATTGGGTGTGTTACCAGCATTGCTATCGGGTATTAAAGACACGTTGACGACGTCAGGACGGGCGATCTTTGCGGCAGCGATGTCAGCACTGAGCATCAACGTGCTCATCGGTGAGCAGTACTTGAGTATTTTACTATCAGGGACGGCTTTTCGTTCGACGTTTGAGCGTTTGAATTTACATCCAAAGAATCTGTCACGTACGATTGAGGATGCAGGGACAGTGATTAATCCACTGGTGCCTTGGAGTGTATGCGGGGTGTTTATCAGTCAGGCATTAGGGGTACCGGTATTGGATTATCTGCCTTATGCGTTTTTCTGTTATTTATCGTTGCTATTAACGCTGCTCTTTGGCTTTACAGGGCTGACTATTAGTCG
>NZ_JBVFXW010000099.1:0-1546 GCF_055522395.1 Psychrobacter sp. TPE 89C | reverse complement strand
GCTTAAAAGAACCCCATTTTTTTAGGATCGTAAGACACCAGCATGTTTTTAGTTTGCTGATAATGATCCAGCATCATCAAATGGTTCTCACGGCCGATACCAGACTGCTTATAACCACCGAATGCAGAATGCGACGGATAGATGTGATAGCAGTTCGTCCATACGCGGCCCGCTTGAATACCACGTCCGAAGCGATACGCCTTATGTACACTGCGCGTCCAAATACCAGCACCCAGACCATATAACGTATCGTTGGCAATTCTCATCGCATCTTCGTCATCTTTGAAAGTCGTCACCGCAAGCACCGGTCCAAAGATTTCCTCTTGGAACACACGCATATCGTTTGTGCCCTCAAAGATAGTCGGCTGCACGTAGTAGCCATCACCAAGATCACCATCGTGCGTGGCTCGTTCACCACCGACCAGTACTTTAGCGCCTTCTTGCTTACCGATATCTAGATACGACAGGATCTTCTCTAATTGATCTGAGCTTGCTTGTGCCCCAATCATCGTCTCTGTGTCTAATGGATTGCCCATTTTGATGGCCTCAACACGAGTGATACAGCGTTTGATAAACTCATCATAGATACTCTCATGTACCAGTGCACGTGATGGGCAGGTACAGACTTCCCCTTGGTTAAGTGCAAACATCACCAGACCTTCAACCGCCTTGTCTAAGAAGTCATCATCTTCATCCATAATGTCAGCGAAGAAGATGTTTGGACTCTTACCGCCCAGCTCCAAGGTCACAGGAATGATGTTTTCACTGGCATACTGCATGATAAGACGACCTGTCGTGGTCTCACCCGTAAAGGCTACTTTATTGATACGAGGGTTAGAAGCTAACGGCTTACCAGCTTCGACACCAAAGCCATTGACGACGTTTAATACACCTTTAGGTAACAAGTCAGCAGCACCGATAATCTCTAACATATAGAGAATAGAGGCAGGGGTTTGTTCAGCAGGTTTAAGAACCACACAGTTACCAGCAGCAAGCGCAGGTGCCAGTTTCCAGACGGCCATTAGGATAGGGAAGTTCCAAGGGATAATCTGACCGACAACACCCAGTGGCTCATGGAAATGATAAGCAACGGTATCGTCATCAATCTGACTGATGCCGCCTTCTTGAGCGCGAATGGCACTGGCGAAATAACGGAAGTGATCAACGGCTAACGGGATATCTGCTGCGAGTGTCTCACGTACCGGTTTGCCGTTTTCATAACATTCAGCAATGGCGATAGACTCAAGATTGGCTTCCATTTTGTCAGCGATTTTGAGGAGGATATTGGCGCGTTCCGTCACGCTGGTTTTGCCCCACGCATCTTTGGCAGCGTGAGCGGCATCTAGGGCTTTTTCGATATCAGCCTCTTTTGAACGGGCCACTTGGCAGATGACTTTGCCATCTATGGGACTGGTATTGTCAAAGTATTCACCATCAACGGGTGCAACCCATTCACCATTGATGAAGTTGTCATATTTTTCGCGGAATTGGACTTGGCTTTTTTCTGTGTTTGGATAGGGATATAACATTAACTGCTCCTTGTTGT
>NZ_JBVFXW010000098.1:0-1824 GCF_055522395.1 Psychrobacter sp. TPE 89C | reverse complement strand
ATGTTTTTCTATACGTATATATATAACATATATAGAAAATAAGCTTTTTTATACATATCCAAAGAGGTGTCCATGGACGAGTATCAGATTATCCCTTTACCGCTTCCTAATATGGAGACACTAGAAACCAGAGCTGTCCTGAAAAAACTGTCGTCAGCCAATCGATACTTAGCTGAACTCAAAGGAGTGGTCTCATCCATTCCTAATGAGGCTATCTTAATCAATACCTTGGCGCTACAAGAGGCGAAGCACAGCTCTGAGATTGAAAATATTGTCACGACCAATGATGAGCTGTTTAAAGCTGAGCTTGATATCGTCAACCAAAGCCTTGCAACCAAAGAGGTGCAGAACTATACACAAGCGCTCAAATCAAGTTTTGATACGGTACGAAAAAGCGGCATCATTCGCTTAAGTGACGTTTTAGCGATTCAAGAAGAGCTGGAAAAGAACGTAGCAGGATTTCGTAAGCTACCAGGTACAACACTCAAAAATGGCCAAGGCGAAATCGTTTATACACCGCCCCAGCATGGTGATAATATCAAGGCGCTGATGGACAACCTCGTCACGTTTATGAATGATGATGCGATATGTGATCTTGATCCACTGATAAAAATGGCGGTCATTCATCATCAGTTTGAAAGTATTCATCCGTTTTACGATGGGAACGGACGTACAGGAAGAATTTTAAATATTTTGTATTTGGTGGCGCAAGGCTTACTAGACTTGCCCGTTTTATACCTCAGCCATTACTTGATTCGACACAAGGCTGATTATTATCACTATCTACAGCACGTTCGAGATACTGGCGACTGGGAAGGTTGGCTGTTATTCATGCTTGATAGTGTGGAAGAAACGTCTAAATCTACCATCATATTGATTAAAGATATCAAGGCATTGATACAAGCCTATAAGCTTAAGATACGTGAAGAGAAGCCGAAGATATATCGCCAAGAGCTGCTGAACAATCTATTTAATCACCCCTATACCAAAATAGAGTTTGTGATGACTGATTTAGCAGTAACGCGCATTACGGCAACTAAGTACTTAGATGAGCTGACCGATATTGGCCTGCTACAAAAAGAGAAAATCGGGCGTAGCTCATACTATATCAATGTCGAACTACTGCAACTACTCATGAATCGAGCGTAGTCCAAAAAAATAATGCTGCTCGCTTTGGCGAGCAGCATTATTTTTGAAGATACGAATAGGTATAGCTTGATTACAGAAGCTGGGCGATTCTCCATACCTTTCCCATCTCATTTGTCATAAGACCCGTTATACGATTCAATGAAGGGATTCTTTTACACGCTCTCAGAGAGTTGAGTCTCTGAAAATTTCGGGGTGGTTCATTCTGACTAAAATCTCATAAATAGGTTTCTATAGTATTGTCAACATAGCTCACATTATTAGTAGCGGCTGTTGCAGGAGCGATCATAGCTACGCAAGTGGAAGCAGCCAATAGCGAGCCTAATAGTAGTTTTTTCATGATGTTATTCCTTTTTATATCTTAGTTGAATAGACAGGCTTAATCAGATAAGGCGTCTCTCTATCAACTCCTTACTGAAAAAACTATAAGTGATTAAAGCGTTGCGTAGTTTGAAGAAAGTTTAAGAAAAGTAACGACTTACACCTATTTACTCTTACTTGCTACAAACTTGATAAGTATATCTATATCTAACCAATCAGGTGATTTCACTAGTTCAATACTCTAGTAAGGACTTGAATCTTCGGACTACCGGATTAGAACTTATAAATATCAAATTGAGGTTTCTTAATTCACCTAAAGGTGAGGATATAAAAATGAAATTTTTTTTTAATAAATTA
>NZ_JBVFXW010000097.1:0-2020 GCF_055522395.1 Psychrobacter sp. TPE 89C | reverse complement strand
GAAATGGCAATTTTAAGTATACTCAGGAGTATATCAAATTATTTTAAAATAAATATTAATATAAAAAACAAGTACTTACATATCGATTACCGTTCCGACCACTGGTACCAATACATAGTTCTATACTATCTTATAGAATAGCTAAAGCCCCTGATATCAGGGGCTTTGTTGTATCTGGTGTTCTATACTGTCCTGCTTTATCTATCCCAATCCATGCACATTAAGTGTACTGAATTTGAAGAAGCATTCTGCTCTGCTAAAACACTCATACTTTCAAAAAACTCATCGGCTTCAGCTGACAAAGTTATATCAAATGAGAACCTCATGGCTAACACTTGATAAGTAAATGTCTGTTTCAACTTTTTAAAATCACAGTCTCTCTTATTCAATTGGCTACAACTCATCACAACTCGGCTGATATCCGTTGTCACAAGATTTGCTATACCACTCTTGGGATTGAACTTTGTCTTGCTCCACGCCTCTGCCCTCAAAGTACATCAAGCCAAGACTGTTCTGCGCTTCGGCTATTTCTTGATTGGCAGCTTTCAGATACCATTCAGCCGCTTTTGCATCATCAAGTTTAACCCCTCTACCAGTTTCGTACATATCACCAATATTGTTTTGAGCTCCCGCATATCCTTGAGCAGCAGCCTTTCTTAACCATTTGAGTGCCTCTGCATAATCCCGACTCACCCCTTGGCCTTTATCGTACATTCCAGCAAGATTATACTGAGCTAGTGCAAAACCTTTATTAGCTGATTTTTGATACCATTGAACTGCTTTATCATAATCTTGAGGAACACCTTCGCCATGCTGATAAAAAGTTCCAAGATTGAATTGAATCTCAGCATTGCCCTGATTGGCAGATTTTTCATACCACTCAATGGCCTTGGAATCGTTTTGACGTACACCAGTGCCATTGCTATACATCTCTCCAAGTGTATATTGGGAAAATGCCCTTCCTCTATTAGCAGCGGCTTTAGTCCATTCAAATGCTTTCACATCATCTTGACTAATATCATCACCAGTGCTGTACATATAGCCAAGAGTGGCTTGAGTAGTGGCGAGTCCTTTGTTCATTAAACTATTTACAATGCCAAGATCTGCAACAGCAGGTATGGCTAAACTACTTGATAATCCTACTATCGTCATTTTATGAATTAATATCTTATTAAGTTTTTGCATGATAACTATTCTTTCTCATTCAGTTTTTGATTAGCGTCACAGCTGAGCTTATAGTCGATTTGATTTAAAAGTAGTACAAGGCAACCGAGTGTATATGTGATACTTCAAGCGAGGTTAACGCTGTAATATTTTTATAGTGGAATGACTATATCACCATTTTTTTAAGCTTTGCTGTACCACTCTATCAATTCAACCTTGTCTTTAGCGATACATCTGCCTTCCAAATATAACTATATAGAAGTATATAAACATTTGTTTTTTAATATATCTTTTATTTCATCTTGTTGCTGATAAATACAAAAAATAAACTACCCTAATCTTAGCGTTAAGGCCGATTAACAGGTTTAGGATGAACGCTCAACAATACTAATATTAATGCACGCTGCAATCTCACTTGCTATCCACATTATCCCTACCTGTGTCAGCTGTACTTCCTTAGGGAATGTTTGATCGCAATGATCATAGCTTTTGTTAATCATTGAAAGTGATCGATGAAAAACTAAGCTATAAAAAATTGTCGATTTGTATTAACTAAACAGTCTTTGACTTTTAATAAAAAAATAACATGGAAAGCATTATCAAAGAGACCCATCCGCCTTTATTTAAAGCTATAACTTTTAGTAATAGATAATTGAAATGTTTAACGTAAAAATTAGCTTTAACTTGAATAAGAATATCAGTAGCATGAAATTAAGACTCGATCGGGAAGATCAGTTGAAGGCATTTAATATGCCTTTCTCACAACAAGGAGCAGTTAATGTTATATCCCTATCCAAACACAGAAAAAAGCCAAGTCCAATTCCGCGAAAAATATGACAACTTCATCAATGGTGAA
>NZ_JBVFXW010000096.1:0-2037 GCF_055522395.1 Psychrobacter sp. TPE 89C | reverse complement strand
TATGCCATATAAAGTGATGCAGCTTAACAAAGATGGCTCAACAGCCATTTATGCAACCATTGACTCACCGCAGCAGCAAATATAGTTTGATTAAAACATTACATAGCTCATTCTGTTCTATTAATGAGCCAACAGTTATATGAACTCAACTCCCATTTCACGGATTAAGTTAGGTAAATTATTATGAACAAGAATATGTTCAATCGCAGGCGTTTCTTAACAGGATCTTCTACTTTGTTAGGGGCATCCATGCTGTCCACCCTACCGTCTATTGCCAATAGTGCGCTCGGTAAAGGTCAACAAAATGTAGCCGTCAACAGTGATAAATCTGACCATATCGTACCTATCCTAACCGGTAATGAGTTTGACCTGTATGTCAGCAAAAAGCCCGTTATCGTCAATGGCAAGTCGAGTATGGCGACGCTGATTAATGACTCATTGCCAGCACCAACGCTAAAGATGCGTGAAGGCGATACAGTAACCATTCGTGTTCATAATCAGATGGATGAATCAACCTCTATCCATTGGCATGGTCTGCTCGTACCTTTTAAGATGGATGGGGTGCCGGGTATTAGCTTTGATGGTATTCCTGCGAACAGTACCTTTACTTATAAATTTAAACTCAAACAATCAGGCACCTATTGGTATCACTCACACAGTGGGTTCCAAGAGCAAACCGGTATGCTGGGTGCCATTGTGATTGAGCCCAAAGGGCGTGAGCGTTATCCAGTCGCTGAAGACCACGTTATTGTGCTCAGTGATTGGACACACCGCAATCCGCATAACCTCTTGAAACTTTTAAAGCAGCGTGCTGACTTTGATAATTATCATTTGCCAGACTTCAAAAAACTGTTGTCTGATATTGCCGCAACAGATTTAGAAGCCGCTCATGATAAGCGCAAAATGTGGAATAAAATGCGCATGATGCCGACGGATTTCACCGATTTGTCTGGTGAAAAAACTTTTACGTATCTGATGAATGGTAAGACCACAGCAGCCAATTGGACACAACTAGTGAAAGCGGGACAGCCCGTCAAACTGCGCTTTATCAATGCTTCAGCGCAAACCATTTTTGATGTGCGTATACCGGGTCTCAAAATGACGGTGGTGGCAACAGATGGTATTGACGTCGCACCCGTTGCGATTGATGATTTCCGCATTGGGGTGGCTGAGACTTATGATGTCATTGTCACGCCTACTCAAGATGCACATACCATATTTGCCCAAAATATCGATCGTTCAGGCTATGTCGCGACCACGCTTGCAACCAAAAAAGGCGCTCGTGCAGCAACGCCTACCATGGACAAAATCGAATGGCTAACCATGGCCGACATGATGGGTGCGATGGGTGATAAAGGCTACAAAGCAAAGCACGCTAAGACCGAGTATGACTTTAAATCTGATATGCGTGTCGACAGTCCACGTATAAACCTCGATGATCCCGGTATTAACCTGCGTGAGATTGATAGAAAGGTTTTGACTTATGATCAATTACGCTCTGTCGATGAGGCCATATTTGCAGAGCAGCGTAAGCCTACCCGAGAGATCGAGCTACATTTAACGGGTAACATGGAGCGCTATATTTGGGCCTTAGATGGTGTCATGTTTAAGGATGCAACCCCTGTCAATATTAAGCCAAACGAGCGCGTACGTATTACCTTAGTCAATGACACTATGATGAACCATCCGATGCATTTGCATGGTATGTGGAGTGATTTGCGCACGCCATCTGGAGACTTTCAGGTACGTAAACATACGATTGTGGTGCAACCTGCGCAAAAGATTAGCTTTGATGTGACGGGTGAGTTTGGACGATGGGCGTGGCATTGCCATCTGCTTTATCACATGGAAGCCGGTATGTTCAGAGAAGTTGCCGTCGTTTAACAAACCTTCAAATATGAGGCTTATTATGAAAATATTTAAGAAAAATCTGCCATTCATTGGTTTGTCATCGCTAGTCTTGCTCACATCATCCTTTGCAACAGCTGCTGAGATGTCTGATATGGATCATAGTGGTATGGATATGTCGGGCGATAT
>NZ_JBVFXW010000095.1:0-2249 GCF_055522395.1 Psychrobacter sp. TPE 89C | reverse complement strand
TAGCAATTGATCTTAAAATATAAAACAAACAAGCTTTTAAAGATATGCCTTGATAATATGGTAAAATAATTTTATTAAACTCATACGGAATAGGAAACTCTTCTTGTTCGTAGCTTTCGGAAAACATTCCACCGACATAGACCTTATATTTTTTTTCCAGTTCACTAAGTACTTGGTTTATATATAAACCAGCACCACCTGAGATACCGACATGAGGTATTATTAGGATATTATTCATTTCGAAAGCTTAATAAATTTATAGTATTGATATATAGAATGCATAAAATTTCTCTTATGATAATGTGAAATATCTCGGTCTAATACTGAAGAATCTATACTATTTTTATGCATATTTATTTCTTTTTCATAAATATCTTGATTTTGCAATTTATGATTCGTACCACTATGCATCCCGCTACCATCTTGTCCTATATTTCTTACTAAAGATAATTTAGGGAAAATACATCTCATTGATTTTTTATATAGATAGTAACAAATATAGTAATCAAGCAAAAAATATTTCATTTTTTCAGAGTAAATTAATCCAGATACAACATGATAACCCATGGAATCGATCATTTTCTGAAAATTAATGAATGATAGTCTTTCATTTACTATAAGGAAATTACTATTCTCCATTTTCTGATATTTATTTTTCCAAACTCCATATCCATTAGAAGTAAAACCTTGCCTAGAAAAAGTATCATCTATTGTTTTCAAAATAACAGGCTCTAAATAACCACATATTGCAAAAATATCCTTATTAGATTTATATAACTCTAAACCTTTATTCATATAGGAAAGAAAATGAGTCGAAAAAACATTATCATCTTCGGTTATAATTATCGTATCATAATTTAAAAACACCTCATTCCTCGCAAGATTAAAATTATCAACAGCGCCGTAGTTTTCATCTCTTTGTATAAGATTTACTTTTTTAAAGCCTTTAATTTTAGAAATATATTTTTTTATGCTTATCTGTTTTTCAGAAGCACTGTTAGAAGCAGGGCCATCAAGAGCTATAAAAACTACTGTTTCGTCAGCACCATTACAAGCTAAAAGACTTTCAATTGTTTTTTTAAAATGTTCATCTCTATCATAAACAGTAATTAATATAGGAGCATTCATAATTTAACCTACCAAATCATTTATTGTTTTCATACCAGAAGGAATAACTTTAACATTAGATAAATTAGAAGTTATAAAGTATAAGAAAAAGACCGCAGATGTTATGATAATAAAATATTTTAACACCCTACTTTTATAAGTTGGAACGGACAATACAAGTGGGAAAAATAATAAAAAGTAAACTGCTAATCTTTGCAAGTAAAAAAGACCTGGTATAAGATTATATATCACAGTTAATATAAAAAAACCAGATAATATAAAATTATCAATAGGCTTTATTTCGTGGTTCTTAAGATTATACAGTGTCCAGAACAGAAGGAAATTAAAGAATATTGTTAGCAAACCAAAGGGCTGATAACTTGTTTCATCTCCTATATATATAACGTAAATATTCAATATAGTACTTAAATTGTTTGCTATATAATTGAGCTGATTACTGAGAATCGAACCAAAAAACAAAGTCAATAAAGCAGTAAATACCATTAAAAATTTAGATATCCTTAAATTCCATATAAAATAAATTAGGATACAAAAAAAGGCACTGACATGAAATAATGCTGCAAAAAATATAAAAATAATATAGTTCAGAAAATGTCTTTTTTCTATAAAACGGAAACCAAAAAAAACTATAGCTGCAGCACAATACTGCCTAACAAGATTAAAAGTATTAAAATAAAAAACAGAAAATGACATGTAAACTATTATCATTAATTGAAAGTTTTTAAAACGACTAAAAGCATATACTATTAGAAAATTTGTTATTATTGCTAGTATGAGAAAGAACATAACCTCACTAAAACCATAACTATTTATAAACTTAACAAGAAAAGTATAACCAGGTTCTATAACGTTATATGTTCTGCTATTTTGTTGGATAACATCAGTATATCCTTCATAATCTTGGCCCAACCCAAATCTAAAAGCTGAAAAATAAGTTAAAAATGTTGCTGTAGTAAAAACAAATAAGCTTTTACTATCTTTATTCAAATTTGGATAGCTATATAAAAATAATGAGAGGAAAGTACTTGCCCATAGCATAATCCAGAATATCATACCTTTCCTTATCTATAAAAATATATTTATTACAGTTAAGCTTTTAATATAATAAAGTATAAATCTAT
>NZ_JBVFXW010000094.1:0-2261 GCF_055522395.1 Psychrobacter sp. TPE 89C | reverse complement strand
TCAAAATTTTTAATAAAAAAATAAACTACAATCTGTTTAAAAACGCTATTTATAATAGATAATATGATTGCTATCCGCTCTCTTTACATCAGGAAATATAATGTGTCTTAAGGCATCCGGATTATCTCAGAATTGTTGCTGGCGTATAGTAACAGGTAACACAAAAAATTCATAATTTTATAAAACATAAGTTGATCAAGTTTATTTTAGACTACTTCGATAGCTTATAAAAAATGCTGACAACCAATACATGAGAAGACAGAAAAAATAAAAAGGCCATGATATCGCTATCATGGCCTTTTTTATTTCTATTTAATACCGGTACTACAGATACTACGAGCAGTCTTTATTCAGCAGCGATAGCGATCATCTCAACCAATAGCTCAGGACGTGCCAATGCTGATTCGCCACAAGCACGTGCTGGTGGTTGAATGCCTTCAAAAAATTTGTCATAGACTTCATTCATAGCAGCAAAATCTGCCATGTCTTTGATCCAAACAGTTACTGATAGTAGTTTTGATTTGTCGCTACCCACTTCTTCTAGCAAGGTCTGGATTTTTTCCAAGCAAGTCAATGTCTGTGCTTTGATATCGTCTTCAGCATTACCTACCTGACCACACAAGTATACAGTCTGGTTATGGACGACAATTCTGCTCATGCGTGGCGTGCTGTGTAGCTTCTTTATCATATTATATACCTTCAATTTATTAATTTAAGTCTGTGCTAAATCTAACAGATATGCGCTTATTTTGAAAAACGCTGAGCACTAAATGGTGCAAGGTTTACTAATGATGGCTTTTCATGAATCATTTCTTCAACCAGACGCCCTGTCATAGGCCCTAAGGTAAAACCTTGATGGCTATGACCAAATGCGAACCATAATTTATCATGCTTGTCTGCAGGACCAATAACTGGCTTCATATCAGGCATACAAGGACGTGACCCTGCCCATGCTTCAGATTCTACCGCGTCTTCTAATGGTAAGATTTTGCGAGCCAGCTTCAGAACCGTTTTTAATTGGCCAAAGTTCTTTGGCGCATCCATGGTGGTCATTTCAGCACCAGTCGTAATACGGATGCCTTGCTGCATTGGACCCATCACAAAGCCTTTGTCCATATCAAACATACTGTGATTGATGGTATTTTTTTCTGTCACTTTGAAATGCTGATGATAACCACGCATTGGGAACAATGGTAGATTATAACCAAGTGGTCTGATCAAGTCGTTCGACCATGGACCCGCTGCAATGACCAACTTATCACTATAATAAGTGTCATTATCAGTGATGATTTTCCAGCCTTCGCCATCTTTTACGATTTCTTTTACATCGCTCTCTTTGATCGTACCGCCCATCTCTTGGAAGTTTTTCGCATATGCTTTTACTAGCGAGCTTGGGTTCGATACTTGCCAAGAGTTTTTCCAATGAATCGCACCAACAAAACCTTCAAAATTGGCACTAGGTTCCATGGCTTTTAGTGCTTCAAGGTTTAGTACGTTATGTTCAACCCCTTGGTTACGTGCATCAATGGCTGCTGCTTGCGCTTCTTTAAACGTCTCTTCAGAACGATGCAGTTGTAACCAACCGTCACGCGTGATTAGCTCGTCAGCACCAGATGCTTCAATCATTGTTTGATGTTCGCTGGTGCAATGCTCAATCAGTGTCTGCCACTCTGCTTCGATTTGCTTAACAGTCGCAGGTACAGAGTATTTCCAGTACTGTAACAGTGCTTGATGGTAACGCAAAATCGCTGGGATACGATAGCGAATATCAGTACCTTGGTTCGGTAATACTCTGATCATCTCAGTCAATTGACGAGGAAAAGGATGGGTGTGAATGGCTTCGCGCTGAATCAATCCAGCATTACCGTATGAGGTCTCTGACCCTGGCAGCTTCTTGTCTAACATCAATACTTGTGAATTGTTTTTTTGTAAATGCCACGCAACTGACGTGCCAACCATACCTGCACCGATAACGATCACTTCATAGCGCATAACCTATCCTTTTCTTAGGGTGTTAATACAGAGTATCAAATATAAGGGTCTAACAGAATTAGGTGGTAATAGTAACGCATTAGGACAAATTTTAAACCCTTATCTGATAAATATTTTTGCGTCACATACTTTTGGTTATGGGGTTTTTGAAAAGGTATTTTTGATAGGAATAATTTAATAAATTAACAAAGGCTTTGCCTTTAAATTATGCTTTCTAAACTGAATATAGGTAATTCTAGTTGTTTATTTAAAAATGCTATTGAAGTAAT
>NZ_JBVFXW010000093.1:0-2288 GCF_055522395.1 Psychrobacter sp. TPE 89C | reverse complement strand
TATTAATAATATTAAATACGCTTGACTTTTTAGTGATTTGAATACAGATTATGACACGTTAAGTTTATATTTTTATCTATAATGTATCATAAAAGGGGTTTTTATATGTCAGACATTAAAACGTTAAG
Source organism: Psychrobacter sp. TPE 89C (assembly GCF_055522395.1). Taxonomy (NCBI): domain Bacteria; kingdom Pseudomonadati; phylum Pseudomonadota; class Gammaproteobacteria; order Moraxellales; family Moraxellaceae; genus Psychrobacter; species Psychrobacter sp. TPE 89C. Next base: position 2,160 of record NZ_JBVFXW010000093.1, on the reverse strand, counting down.
CTCACTCGTCCTCGGTAAAGCCTACGTTGCACAAAGCGATTTTCGCACCGTGCATCATGCGGTCACCGGCGAACCAATTTATCAAGTCAGTAGCGCTGGTATCGATACCAAAAAAGTGGTTGAGTACGCCAAAGAATATGGCTTAGTGCTTGCTAACTGGACATTCCACCAGCGCGCTAATGCACTAAAATTGGTCGCACAATATCTACTTCAACGTAAAGAAGATTTTTATGCCTTAGCCACGGCAACTGGTGCGACACGCAAAGATGCCTGGGTCGACGTTGAAGGAGGTATCGGTACCTTATTTGCATATTCGAGCCTCGTGCGCCGTGAGCTCAGCGATGAGACTGCCTTAGTTGAAGATGCTTGGATTCCTCTATCAAAAAATGGTACGTTCGGCGCTCAGCATATCCTGAGCCCGAAAACGGGTGTGGCCATTCATATTGATGCGTTTAACTTCCCTATCTGGGGCATGTTAGAAAAAGTCGCACCGACTCTATTAGCTGGTGTTCCTTGTATCGTCAAGCCTGCAACCGAAGGCGCTGAGCTGACTCATGCCGTGGTAGCCGCGATTCATGAAAGTGGTCTATTGCCAGAGGGTTCATTGCAGCTGATATGTGGACAAACCTATGACTTGTTTGACCATCTAAATCCCCAAGACACCATAACCTTCACAGGTTCTGCAGTAACGGGTCAAAAACTGCGAGCCCATCCACACTTAAACGCCCATTCAATTCCTTTCACCATGGAAGCCGATTCGGTAAACAGTGCCATTTTAAGCCCAGCTGCCAACGATGAAACTATCGATTTGTTTGTACGCGAAGTTTTCCGCGAAATTACTATCAAAGCTGGTCAAAAATGTACTGCGATTCGTCGCGCGTTTGTTCCTGCCGCCTTGCTAGAAACAGCGCAAACTCGCCTAGTTGAAAAACTACAAAAAGTCGTGGTCGGTGATCCAAGTCGTGAAGACGTGACCATGGGTACATTAGCTAGCGTGAAGCAAAAACTTGACGTCACAGAAAAAGTCGAGCAACTAAGCCAAGAAGCCGAAGTGGTATTCGGTAGTCACTTACGTGAAGACTTCATTTTACAAGTAGACGACGCAGAAAAATCAGCCTGTTACCCACCAACCGTATTGGTCTGTAATAACCCAAGCCAAGCCGAAAATATCCATCGCATCGAAGCATTTGGTCCAGTTGTCACCCTAATGCCATACGGCGACCTAGATGAACTCGGTGCACTTGTAGCACGTGGTGAAGGTAGCTTAGTTGCCTCTATCGTGCGCAATGCAGACGAAAATATCGAAGCCTTATTGAAAAAAATTGCCCCTTGGCATGGACGTGTACATATCCTAGATAGCGAAAGTGCTCGTGAAAGTACAGGTCATGGTTCACCTCTCCCATTACTTGTACACGGCGGCCCAGGCCGTGCCGGTGGCGGCGAAGAACTTGGTGGTCTGCGAGCTGTTAAACACTACATGCAACGTACCGCCATCCAAGGCTCACCCAATGCCATGACCCAAGTCGGTCACAGCTGGACAGCTGGTGCGCAAGTGTTCGAAGATCGTGTCCATCCGTTCAAAAAATCATTCGATGAACTTCGTATTGGTGAGCGTCTATTGACCGCACGTCGTACAGTGACTGAGGCAGATATCGTCAACTTTGGCTGCTTAAGTGGTGACCACTTTTACGCTCATATGGACAAAATTGCGGCGGCAGATTCGTTCTTTGGCGAGCGTGTCGCCCATGGTTACTTTATCGTATCAGCGGCCGCTGGCTTGTTTGTTGACGCATCACCTGGTCCAGTCATCGCTAACTACGGTATGGAAAACCTACGCTTCGTCGAGCCTGTCAAGATTGGTGACACCATTCAAGTTGAATTAACTTGTAAACAAAAGACGTCAAAAGCACAACGCGACCCAGCGGAAAAAGCTCATGGCGTTGTAGTATGGGATATCAAAGTTAAGAACCAACGCAACGACTTGGTCGCAACTTACGACATCTTGACCTTAGTTGAGCGTAAGGCTTGATAGCTATACGGATTTGGCATAAAAGGGGGCGTCATGACTCCTTTTTTGCCAACTAAAGTAAACTTTATTGATAAAACATATTGACGTCAGGTTATATAATGGCTAAATTATAAAAAAGAGATACACAATTT
>NZ_JBVFXW010000092.1:0-2925 GCF_055522395.1 Psychrobacter sp. TPE 89C | reverse complement strand
CTTGTGCTCGAAAATCTGCTGAGTAGGTCATCTTTTATATTTCACTTTGCTTGGTTTAAAAGTATTGTACCTTTTCTATTTTGGACTGACTATAGCCTTTTCAGACAATTTATTAGCTAAATCTCGCTGAAAGATATGTCCAATACCCTAAGAGTAGTATGAGCAGGCCCCAAGATAATGAAAAGCATAAATAGTATGACTCGCTATCAAGTGCCACATAAAAATAAATAGCCAGTCCAATGCTCACTAACAGAGATACCGAATATGCGATAAGTAAGGTAAGCAAAACCGTATTTTCAAATTTGGACAAAACTGGGCTATTTTCTGCACAGATATAAAAGAGAAAACCCAGTGAAAAAGCCCCACCAATCGTAATATGCAAAAATGATATTAGAACCAGTGACCAAATTGACATAAGCTTTCCCTTCTCAACCTGATATTTATTTCAATAAATTGTTATACGTTTTACCATTTTACTGGATCAGTTTTAAAATCGGAGGCCTTAACTCTCTGTAGCTCACTAAAGTTAGAGGGTAATTTTTCAAACACCTCAATTAAAGTATCATTAAATGCTTTTAAGCCAAAATTTGTACTCATACCTTCTTGCCAATTGTCCCAAGTTTTTTTACTAACTCTATTAGACCTACGTAAATAAATTTGTTCGTTGCATAAATCCATATAATTATATACTTCGTTATGAACAGCATTAGCCTCAGATAAACCAAGCTCTTCACCAATTAATGCTTTATAAGGTATACGCTGTATTATATCGCGATAATCTTTACTTATTGAATCTTCAAATATCGTTCTCTGCTGTAGAAAATTTTGTCTCAACTGATAAATAGCAGCAAGAAGACCTAAAAAAGTCATATATAAAGCTAAAGAATCTATATTCACATCTAACTCCTGAAGAATAAAGCCTGATTCAAACAACTTATCATGACTATGTTTTGAATGGCATCAAATCTATCTGTTCAAACTCACATACTGCTATTATACTAGGATTTTCACTTAATCGATTTAGATACATTGCCAAGTTTTCATAGCTCATCGGCGACTTTTCTGATACCAATGACCACTCTGCCAACATAAAGAGAAAGTAATCACATGCCGATAGTTTTTCACCAAGCAAAAACTCATTAGACTCCAGTTGATCATTAATGATAGACAAAGCCTCTGCAATACGATCATCTTGCGCAGATATAACACTTGGTATATTACGTTCATCATTAGTATAACGATGCGGATAATAACGAACCATCAGTTCCGCTTGCAACGTGTTATTTAAGAATGCGAGCCACTGAAAAAATAACGGTCGTTTAGGATCGCCAAGTGGAGGTATCAACTCGTACTCTGGGTGGGATTCACAAATATGAATGCAGATAGCAGGACTTTCAAAGATTGGCTGATCATCAACGACCAGCGTGGGAATACGCCCAGTAGGATTTAACTTCAGATAATCGGCTGATTTGTGAGTGTCCTTCTCTCTTTCGACAAGTACTAACTCATAATCCGCTTGCACATGGTGCAGGAGAAAATGTGGAGCCAAACTAGCATTGTTTGGGTAATAGTAAAGTTTAAACAAAATATAGACTCCATTATTCTAAAGTTACCAGACACTCATAACAGCTTACTGTCTGGCTGAAATATATCTTAAATCAAAGCTCAATCAATTAACAGAAGCTCACTAATCGCTTTAGTGGTTAAATCTACCTTTAATAGCAGGTTCATCATTATTGATACTTTCTAGGGTCTCAAATCCTTTCTTAGTACCAAAGTATAGAGCGTCTGTTTTTTTCTCTCTATAAAAACGCATTTCATCGCCTTTATTATCAGTTAGCGTAAACTCATTGAATACTTTTTCCCAGTGCGCCTTCTTTTCAGATTCGTTATGATCAGCTTTAAATGTTGGCTTTAAAATATATGAGATATCCTTACCTTCTTCAGTGGTTATCAAAGGCAGCAGTTCTTTGTGTTTTGTTAAATATAGACATATTTTCTCAATATCGTCCAGATTTTCTCTACTATCAGTTAGTTTGATAATTAACATCGCTTTATATCCTAATTTGCTTTCTAGCTTGGTGTTATTGAAAGTTAACTAACCTTTTAAAATGCTAAAAGCTCAATATTGATGATCCCAGTTGCCTGCTCGTAAGCCTAGCATTGTTATGCTCATCTACTTTAAACCCATATTAAAGACAATACTACTAAACTCCGCTGTTTACCCCAAATAGCAGGCAAAAGAAAACCCCCTCCACATGAGCAAAGGGGGTTTTCTTTTGAATAGAAAGCTTACTAATGAGAAGATCGCCGTAAAACTTATCTATATATACTCAAGCTGATTAGTAATTAATGGCACACTTTACCTAATACTAATAAGTTATTCTTCCATCTGCCATTTATCATCTACCCATACTGCATCATTATCATCTAAGTGTACATGCCACTCTGCATCAGTGACTACCAGTCGAATCTCAGTCAAACATTCTAGCCAATGACCAAGCGTATATATAAGATCCTCAACATCCATGCTAGAAGATATTTTTGTGGCACCTGCTAGTATCACCTCTGACTCACTATCATCATAGGCGTAAAGATCAAACGACTCTGCCTCTTCTGTGTGCTCAAAGCTTTCATTATACTTATCAACGATCAGCGTAATATTTTCTTGCTCTTGCTCCGTTAAAAGTGTCGTACGCTCAGCCGTATAATAAAGTGAAACGCCCATGACTTACTCCGAAATGTGATGATAGTTATAAATAATAGCACACAGCACTTTATTCCACGCAAAGAAAATCCCCCGGCTAGGTAACTAGTCGGGGGATATTTCAGAATAGAGAGCTGACGATGACCTACTCTCACATGGACGAATCCACACTACCATTGGCGCAACGATGTTTCACTTCTGAGTTCGGGAAGGGATCA
>NZ_JBVFXW010000091.1:0-3230 GCF_055522395.1 Psychrobacter sp. TPE 89C | reverse complement strand
AAATGAAATTTTTTTTTAATAAATTAAGTGCAGCATCAATAACGTTACTTTTTTCTGTTAGCAGCTTTGCAACTGAAGTTTCACAAGACTCTTTTACGACACAAGGCAATGGTCTGCGTCAAATTGCGAGTGGTACAGTGAATGGTCAACCCATTGTTTATACATCTGAATTAGATGGTGCTGTAGCAAGTTATGGTCCAGATGGTAAAGAGCTGTGGCGAAGCGCAACTCAAGAGAAAGCAGTGCTTTTTGAGATAAATAGTGCGGATTTAAATAATGACAAATCTGATGAGCTAATAGCAGCAAGTGCTGATGGAAGCATTTATGCATGGGATACCACATCTAAAAACAATGTAGCTCCTCTTTGGAAGTTTACTCCACCTAAAAAAGTTCGTTTAAGTGAAGTGGCAGTAGCGCTTGTTGATGGTGAGAAGCGAATTTATGCAGGAGGAAATAACTCTGTTTTGTATGAATTAAATAGCAAAGGTGAACTTCTCAGCGAAACAAAATTAGAAGGCGTGGTTCGCAAAATAGAAACGGGTCATTTCCTATCTAGCGATAAAGACAGTTTATTTGTTTTCACTTTAGGGCATGATCAATATCGCTGGGAATTTATGGGCTTCATTGACCCTAAATCAAAGAATGTAATTAGTGAAGTCAGCACAGCAGATCAAAATGTTAAAGACATTTCTAAAAATATGATGATAACGGACATTGATGTTGCAGATCTAGATCAGGATGGTTTGGACGATTTATTACTTTTCGGTGATCATAAAAGTGGCCAAAAGTCGGCTGCATCATTTTTTGGTTACAATAGCAAATTTAAACAAATTGCAAACTTTGAAATACCCTCTGAACAGAGACAGCGTTATGCGCATGTGTATGGCACATCGCTACTACCTAAGTATAACGAAGTAGTACTTCAATTTGGAGGTCTTACTTATTTAGTCGATGCGAAAGGAAAGTTAATAAAGCAAGTTGGTGAAAAATACAAAGGCCTTATTTTTAATGATATAGAGTTATCAGCCACTCACGAAAAGCTGTTTGCGGCAGGCCAAGTTGGTGGTGGCAATACTATTTATAGTTTTGATTTAAATAATAAAGATTGGTTAGACATTCCTCATCAATTAACAGGTCGTTTAGCACAAGTTGAAAAAAATATTAATGATTTGTATGAACAAGCTTTAGCTTTTGAGATACCAAGTTACCAAAAGAAATCTGATAAACCTTGGGTAATGTTGACTGCCGCAGAACTAAATAGTGATGTGGCAAAACTTGATGGTGCAGATTTCCTTAGCGTAACCCAAGAACGATGGACTGAAAAATGGGATCGTACCCCATTAGTCGAAGAAATAGGCAAAATTGCGCTTAAACAAGATCGGCGAGAGAAATACAAAGATACGCGAGAACAGTTGATTGAAAAAGCGAAGGCATTTGAGACCAGAGGACAAAGTTTTGTTATTTGGTCTGGTCATGGTACAGACCCATTTGGAGTCAGTATTGATACAATGGAGGCTATATTAGAAGCGGCTCCGAATACCGCTCTTGGCTTTTTGTATGCTGAAATGCATGACCCGAAAGATCCAAGAGTACTCTATTTTATCTCAGAGTATATGCCACGTTTGGCCAAAGCGATGCGTAAGCAAGGTAAAGCAAAGTTATATTTTAGATATAAAGATGTTTTTTGGGCTACAACCTCTCAGCAGCAACCTTGGAAAGATATGTTTTTCTCTGGGAAGTATGCTGATATTTTAGTTCCATCTGCTGAAGATACGACATCACGTACGCAAGATATAAATTTTACCGGTAGAGTAGGCATGCTCTTAGGTGGCTATGTTAATGATTATGCAATGAGACTTGTGGATGATAACCCAACCAGTTGGCGCCCTCTCAGTCCCGGTGGACAGCGCAGTGTATCCCCTTATCTTAGATCTGCAGTGTTGAGAGCAGCGTACGGTTCAAGAATGGGCATTATTTTTGATAGCCGTTACACCGAGCAGCCAGGGCTAAATGTTCTATTTGCCTTAATGAAATCGGGTGTCTTACCCATTGTTGAAAAAGATGCAATGCAATCAATTGGTTCATGGATGCTAATAAAAGATGTAGATGCAGAATTAGCGCAGTCAATAACCAATCATCATGAAATGAATCACTATAGCGAAAATGACTCAAATGCTGTAATGAGTTTGGGACAAATTCAGTGGGCGGGCACTAACTTGCCGACATATGATTATTCTAGAGCGGCCTTAGGTATACCCTATAGATGGTTGAATTTCATTCCGCCGATGCCTAATGGTATGATCCCAATCGCCCCTATAGAATCAGCAGCGCAATTAAAAAAACAAGATATCCCTTATTTTGTATCAAATGGAAGAGTCGGTTTTAGTGATGATAAAGAGATAGCTGCAGAAGAGTTTTATCCAATGATGAAAAAATCTATTGATCTCGGAGCACAGGATTTACCTATACGTGTCGAAGGATCTGCTTGGTCTGTGGTTAAATTAGACGAGAAACATAGCCGTATTATTTTAGTAGATCAAGGCTATATTGACCCTCAAGATAGAGATGTAACTATACATTTTCATAAACAAGTTAAATGGGTAAAGGATATTTTATCTAAAGAAGATTTTCATATAATGGATAATAAAATGAAAGTTACTGTTCCAGCTGGGTCAGTTCGATTTTTTGATGTTGGTTACTAATTTAATAAACGTATTGAATGCCGCTATTCCCTATATTGACGCAGGGTATGCCTATGGCGAACCAATCAGGCGCTTTCGCTGGTTCGGTACCCTAGTTAGGACTCGAAGCTTAGGCTGTAGGCTAATGATATCGAGGTTTTGAATTACTGAGATAGCCACAGTGTACTTCATGGTGTACCTATCATACATATTCTGTCTATGGTCAGTGCGCTACATAGTAGCCATACTCAATATTTACTTTATATTGCGGTTACTTTAAATTCGTCACTGTAGTTTCTTACTTTCTTGGTCATGATAAACTCCGATTAATACGCTTAGTTTACCAAGTTTACTTGTACGGTTTCTTCAGCATAGCTCATAAGGATGTAAATGATGAGGAAAATATTTAGGAATAAGCTCGTCGTTTATTGTTTGATTGCACCAAGTATAGGAGGCTTTATTTTTATATTGTATATGTTGCTCACAATACAAATGAATAAAGATTTTTATATTCATAATGATTTATGGAGCGGTCTTTTATTTCCTTTA
>NZ_JBVFXW010000090.1:0-3328 GCF_055522395.1 Psychrobacter sp. TPE 89C | reverse complement strand
ACTTAAGCTATTGATTAAATTAGCATTTTTACAAATAAAAATATAGCATTAAATTGGCTTTTTACTCATAGCACTTATTTTTGCCATACAGATGGCTATTTAACTAGCGAATGTGCAAACCATTACAGGCCATTTTTACTGCTTTTAACAATGCGAGTGCTTTTTTATTGGTTTCATCCCATCCAGCTTCTGGAATAGAGTCAGCGACGACACCCGCACCTGCTTGGATATGAATTTTGCCACGGCGCATGACAGCCGTACGGATAGCAATAGCGGTATCCATGTTGCCATGCCAGCCCAAATACCCTACTGCACCACCAAAGACCGTTCGACGTACTGGCTCTATCTCATCGATAATTTGCATGGCGCGGATTTTGGGCGCCCCTGTCAAGGTGCCCGCTGGGAACGTCGCACAAAAGACATCCAGTGCGTCTTTATCAGGCAATATCGTTCCCTCAACGTTAGAAGCAATATGCATCACTTGTGAATAGCGCTCTACAAACATCTTTTCGGTTACCTTGACACTACCATACTCGCAGACGCGGCCAATATCATTGCGACCCAAATCAATAAGCATCAGGTGCTCAGCGATTTCTTTTTTGTCATTAAGCAGTTCTTGCTCAAGTGCTTCATCTTCTGCTTGGTTCTGTCCGCGTTTACGAGTGCCCGCCAATGGTCGCACTGTTACTTTGCCATCTTCGATACGCGATAATATCTCAGGCGAGGCACCAATGATGTTAAAGCGTTTGTGATCGTCGAGCGTATAACCATGCACCAAGAACAGATAAGGTGATGGATTTAAAAACCGTAGAGCACGATAGACAGCCAGTGAGTCGCCAGTATAATCAGCTGTCAAACGCTGCGCAGGAACGACCTGCATGACATCACCTGCTAAGATGTAGTCTTTAATCTTATTCACGTCGCTACAGTACTTCTTTGCACCTGTTTGTGAGGTAAACGTCGGTGTCGGCATTACTGGCGCGCTTAAGTTTGGCATCTCTGCTAACTTCTCTTCAATTTTTTCTAATTCACGGATAGCATTACTGTAGCCTTCTTCACTATTGCAGTCAGCATAGACGATGATAGATAACGTGTTTTCTAAACTATCAAAAACTATCACGCTCATCGAAAGCATCAACCACATGTCTGGCATCGACATCGGATTAGGTGCATCAGACAAGCCCACGCTTGGCTCAATGACGCGTACCATGTCATAGCCAAAGTAACCTACCAGACCACCGCTAAAGCTCGGTAGCATAGCGATATCGGCTGCTGTGGGCATATTGTATTGAGCCATCAGCTGACGAATATAATCAAATGGATCATCTACTGCATTTACATCAGTCTGATCGTTTCTTTTGACCGTCATATTTCCATCTGTATATTGCAAAATCAGATCACTACCCAAGCCAATCATCGAATATCGTGCCCAGCGCTCGCCGCCTACAACTGACTCAAATAAATACGCCGAACCATTCAGATCGCGTACTTTAGAAAACACAGATACTGGCGTTTGCGAATCCATTAGGCGTTTCTTTACCAGTGGTGCATGACTAAAGCCACGGTCTTTAAAAGACTTATATTCTTCAAAGGTCATCATAGTAAGGCTCTCTTAGCAACATATTGGCAAAAGATAAAAAGAATTGAAACAATAAAAAGGTATAGTCGGTTTAATGTAATTTGAATACAAGGAAGGCGAGTAAAAGTATTACAAGTAGTAGACTAAGCGAGACTGACACCGTATCCACTTTATAGAGGATAGGCTATAGATAAAATATAGCGTCAACACTCTACTGAATGCTGACGCTATAGAAACTCGCTTTTGCATCTTAACGCTGACAGATATAAACCATCTGGCTAGTACATAAGCGACTGTTGGCTATACGACGCCCTTATTAAACAACCAAAGCGCCAATCCAACGATAAGAATGGCAACAAATACCCATATAAACCAACCACCGCTTGGTTTTTTCTCTATGTGTCCTGCATTGGCTGGGTTATTGACTGCCTGATTTGCCGCGTTGTTGCCTTCGGTACCAAGATCACGAGACTGGCCTAGATTGGCTGTACCTGAGAACTGTGCAGTGGCTGCTTGCTTCGCACGTAAGACATCAGGATCAGCTTCTTCTTGCAGCTCAGTCGTCGTCGTTTTATCATGCTCTGGTTCCACTACTGGATCTTCATTCAATACGTCTTCATCTGCTTCTTCTTCGCGTATCACTTCTTCGTGCACAGCTTCTTCATGTACAGCCGACTGCTCTACTAATGGCTCACTCTCGTCCACTACTGACGATTCAGGCTCTGTCGCTACTACTTCTTGCTGCTCAGCCACTTCTTCTGCCATCACGGGTTCTTCTGCGACCACTGGCTCTTCTAGTGTTTCTTCTGCTACTACAAGCTCTGGAGTATCCTCTACTGGTGCAGACTCTACACTTTCTGCGGCAAACAAGACTTCCTCGATACCTGTTTCTTTGACAATTGGCTCTTGTGGGGCTGATTCAACTGTTTCGATGGCATTCTCTGTAGGCACGCTAGTATCAGAAACGTCGCTTATTGATTCTACTACTGCCTCTGACGCTGTATCTACAGCTACTGTCTCAACACTTTCGTCTGTAGCAGGCAGCATATCTTCAATACCTGTTTCTTTCACTACAGGTTCATCGATGGTTGGATGTTCGATGATGTACTCTTCGAACTCATCTGCTTTGACAGTAGTCTCAGTAACAGCAGCTTCAGTATTACTGTCATCAGCAGTATTCATGCTATCCGCTGTATCCTTTGCCGCTACAGGTGCTAACGACTCAACCTCTTCTACAGCAGCCACAGGCGCATTCACCAAAAAGCTAAAGCTGGCAAAGCCAATCGTGTCATCTACTTGCAATAGGCTTGACTGGTTGCCTTCGATACGCTGCTCATTGATAAACGTACCGTTCGATGAGTCCAAGTCTTTTACATATAACTGACCATCTAATACGCTGAGCACGGCATGATTGCGCGATACTTGCTTGCTGCCGAGTACCACATCATTATCACTGCCACGTCCAATAGATAGGCTGTCATCGACCGTCAGGGTCAGTTCTCCAAGCGCTTCTGTTAATGCATTAAGCTGCCAAGTGCTCGCTGATGGTGTCGGGTTTCCGCTGTCTATATTGTTTGTCATGATGCTATTCCTTATTTTTCTATTAAATTTCAAATGATTTTAGCTAAATTATTGCCAATGTTTAAAGCGATTCTAGGGTCTGTTGAACATTCAAATGTGGTGCTGGCAGTCACTATTTTTTAGGCAATATGCAGTGAAATTTTTGACGCCTAGTCATTCTAGGTTAAA
>NZ_JBVFXW010000089.1:0-3550 GCF_055522395.1 Psychrobacter sp. TPE 89C | reverse complement strand
TCTTTTGGAAAAAAAATTAAAAAAAAGTTGACTTATATATTCATTTTGTAGCATGTATGTTATATTCATTATTATGAAATTATCAAAACGACTTCTCTAAATGTCATTATCAAAACACCTTAGGAGAAACTAATATGATTCGTGTAAGCTACACTCTCAAATGCTGGATGCTAGGTATCACCTACTTTTCAGTATTTTATTTCATCGTTGTCATGAGCGACCCTAGCTTTGCTAAATATGCCTATGCATTAGCACTAAGCACTTTACTCTTCCCTATTGCCAAGCGTGCCGTCGATGTCATGACAGATTTTTTTGCACCGGATATAGAGCTTTTCAATGGATTGTTGCCATCGATCTTGATTAATGTCGTCATCTGGATATTTACGCCAGTTATCGTCGCATTCACCATAGTTGCATACTTACTGTATAGCATGGGTGTAATGACAGAAAATATCAGTCATTGATTTTTTGGTCAGTAAGCCTAAATGATAAGCTAAGCAAAATTATCTTGAACTCAACACGGCGATCACTCGTTGACTAAATAGTGAGAGCTAACACCTCTCTATTGATTAAAACGTATCATTGTTATGGATAACCTCTAGTTACGGTTTGTCAGTTCATCTTATCTCTTTACTTTATTTCTTACTCACATTAAAAAGCGCCCCCATATGGGAGCGCTTTTTTATTATCTATTAAATATTATTGAATAATATTAAATAACATTATCAATTATATCAGTTTGGATGTATAACTTCGCCGTACTACCAGTGTCTTGGTACAGATCATAACCTGCTTGATCAGAAGCACCAGACTTAGTCATACCAGATACATTGACGGTATCAACGCTATCACCTTTGATAAATAACTGGTTATTACCATCAGTCATACTAATAACATCACTCAATCCTAGATCTAGTGTTTGAGCAATATTATTCGTCAAATCAAGAGTTTCAAAGTTACTAACATTACTCATATCAGCGCTAGCAGTAATACTCGTGTCGGTAATGATTAAGGTATCATTCTCTCGACTACCATCTAAGTTTGTGCCGCCATCAATAGAAACATCATCTTTATCAAATACGATAACGTCGCTACCCTCACCACCTAGTAAAGTATCTGCACCGCTCAGACCAACTAGAGTATCATCTCCTGCACCGCCACTCAGCGTTTCCGCTTGGTTAGTACCGACTAAATAGTCATTATCATCAGTACCACGTGGGGCAACATCATCCATTGAGTCTGGGTTTGACGGTGTTGCGTACTCATCATAGTTCAAAGTAACCGTTGAGCTGGCCGTATCACCATCCGAGTCTGTATATTCAAATTTAAACACATCGACATCATCTATACCAGCTTGGACAATATCAGCAATGTTTGAAACTGGTTGGAATTTATAGCTACCATCAGCATAACCAGTAAATAAACCATAGTCAGTCTGGAGTTCATAATTAGTTGAATCACCATCTGTATCGACTACTGCAATCGTTTGGTCACTATCTGTTGTTGAAACGCCTGACCAGATAATACCAGCGCTCGTCGGATCAGTATAATCAACAGCATCTGCACCAACTGCGACTTGTCCTGCGATCACAACGTTATTTGCTAATTCAGGCAATGGATTTAACGGAGTTAGCTTACCGATAATGTCATAAGTGTTTGCCTGATTTTCATTACTGTTAACCACAAAGGTGCTTTCATCATCTAAAGCAGGATCATAAGAACCCTCACGTGTCGTTTGATAAGCTTTTAGGAACTCTTTGTTTTTATCAGAGTCAACAGCTGCATTTGGATCTTTATTTACAAGCTCCAGATCAAGCTTATATTGCTGACCAGCAATCGTTATAACCTGAGATGCATTCGGTATAACAATGAAGTCACCTTGAACATAGGTATCATCATAAACAGCTGGGTCGAGGCCATAAGTTTCGGCCGTTGCACTATTAGGAGTTTCGTTATGCTTCATCTCATAGTCAACAGAAACGTTCTGAGGGTTACCGTTCACATCAATGGTAAAGTCGACATTAAGGTTAGTATCAACCAACGTCCCACCATCTCCAAAGATACCAAAGTTAATGTGAGTGAAATCACCTAGATCGATATCAGACGAGAAGTCAATTTCTGAACCCTCACCTTGATAGCTGGTATTTTCATAAGTGGTATATCCTGCAGGAGTATCTCCTGCAGGTCTACCCCAATAAATACCTTCATCCAAAGAGTCTACATAAGAGTTACCATCACCAGCTTGGTATGTAGCATCTTGTTCAGCAGACAACGTCCCAGTTGAACCGCCATAGTCTCTAGAGTCAACAGTAGTACCTGCACTGCCACTAGCAACATTATCCGCATCAGCAATTAGATAACCATCTCTCGTGGGCGTTGTAAATAGGGTTTGGTTAAAACCTGTTTGTAAGCCGCTAAGCGTAATTGTCTCTTGCTGAACGTCAATATTCCAAACCACAGGTTGCGGCGCAGGAGAGTCATCTTCGATAACAGCCAGCAGCGCATCAGATTTCACCAATGAATCAGTAGCAGTAGCATTTTCAAACACTTCTACACCGAAGTTAACAGATAATATATCTTCAATATTATCACCTTGTGTGTGGTCTACAGGTGCGCCTAGTACTACATCATATCCAAACTGATAACCATCAGCTATGGCTTCTTTATTACCATTTAAACTTATGGTTAGAACATTCTGAACTTGAGAAGCACCAGTACTGTCCGTATATGTATATTCACCAACGATATTACCTGTTGCCGAATCAATACGGAAATCTACTGGATTGCCTTGACTCGTAATACCATTATCTACTGTTGGCAATACGAATTTGACTACTGCGCTGTCGAGGCTGGTATCAGTGTCAGTTACTCGGATCCAGTTGCTATCAGTATCAGTTGCTGAGTCAGTGGTATCTAAATCTGAATCTGGATTGCTATCTGGATTACCTCCAACCAAACCTTCTTCAGAAACACGGCCAGGCGACACTACTGAGATGCTAGTTGGTTGATCGTAATCGATGGTAACCGTTGCTTCGTTTGAAGTCTCATTAGTGAGGTCGTCTACGGTGTAGCTGATTGGCGTTGGGTTATCAGTGAAGCCTGCTTCTGGCGTAAAGGTAATGTCACCAGTGACTGGATCAACGACCCATGAGCCTTCGCCTGGTACGTCAACCGATTTGCCGTCATCAGCAATGGTGCCACCTGCTGGTGATTGGCTGATCACAACGGTTGTTGGATCTAAGTCGCCTTCAATATCAGTGTCGTTACTGACTACAGCCACAGTAACTGCATCACCAATTATTTGATCCAGTTTTTCGTCATCGACAGCGACTGGCGCATTTGGTCGGTATTCAACAGTAACGGTCGCTTCATTTGAAGTCTCACCAGTACGGTCATCAACGGTGTAGTTGATTGGCGTTGGATCAGCAGTAAAGCCTGCTTCTGGCGTAAAGGTAATGTCACCCGTGGTTGGATCAACGACCCATGAACCTTCGCCTGGTACGTCAACCGATTTGCCGTCATCAGCAATGGTGCCACCTGCTGGTGATTG
>NZ_JBVFXW010000088.1:0-4011 GCF_055522395.1 Psychrobacter sp. TPE 89C | reverse complement strand
GAAACTAAAAATATAAACAAGTCGTTCGAATATACTCTTTTAATCTGTAGTAACGCAAGCTATAAATAAACTAATTTTGATAAAAAATATATGAATATACCGCTCACAGCACGAATTTAATGGAATATGCGTAATTTTACTATTTTTATCTATACATTTAAGATGGAGAAATAGCTGGTGAAAATCAATTAAGTATGATTTTATGACTAAATGTAAACGAAAAGAAATAATCTGGTTACGTGTACTTGACGCAACCAGTTATAAAATGCTCTTATGATGGCTATTTATGTGACAGTGTTTTCGACATGGTTATGAGTTGCCTTGATAATATCTGCCAGTTTTTCAGCAATCATAATCGTCGGCGCATTGGTATTCGCGCTAATCAGCGTTGGCATGATTGACGCATCAATGACTCGCAGTCCGCTCACGCCGCGTACCTTTAACTCTAAATCCACTACAGAGCGTTCATCTGAGCCCATACGGCAAGTACCTACTGGGTGATAAATAGTATCTGACTTGTTTCGAATATAGCCGAGCATGCCGTCTTTTTCGATATAGGGGGCGGGGTAGTCTTCCGTAATGTATTCAGCGAGAGGAGACTCTTTCATGATGGCTCTGGTACGCTCAGCGCCCGCCACCATGCACTCTACATCTTTTGGATGAGACAGGTAGTTTGGATCAATTAGGACTGCATCAGAGGGGTTGGCGGAATCAAGTCTAACGGTGCCGCGACTCTCAGGACGCAGGTAGCAACTATGGCAAGAGATGGCAAAGCCACGTCTGAGATCGCGACCGTGTTCAATCACACGAGATATGACGAAGTGTAGCTGAGTATTTGGCCACTCTTTTGGGGCATCGCCGATACTGAAGAACGCACCTGCTTCGGCATAGTTGGTAGACAGCAATCCCGTGCCATCTTTTCTCCATTGTCGAATGCTTTTGGTCAAACGGGAAATCGTTGCCATACCGATACCGATGACATCCGTGGTATTAACTTCATAATCAAAGACCACGTCTAGGTGATCTTGTAGGTTGCCACCGACATCAGGTGAATCTACCACGACCTCGATACCGTGAGATTGCAAGTGTTCTGCTGGGCCAATACCTGATAACATTAACACTTTAGGCGAGCCGAAAGCGCCACCTGATAGGATGACTTCACGATGTGCCATGACGGTATGTTTGACACCATCCTTTTCATAAACCACACCAGTCGCTTGTTTGTCTTCAATGATAACGTGGTTGGCTTGCGCGTGAGTAATAACGGTCAGATTTGAGCGGTTTTGGACGGGATGTAGGTAGGCGGCAGCAGCAGAACAACGCTGACCTTGCTTTTCACCATGGAAATGAGTGACTTGATACAACCCTGTACCATCTTGCTTTTCGCCATTAAAGTCTGTGTTATGGTCGAGACCATTGGCAATCGCGGCTTCTACAAAGGCTTTTGAGATATCGCGTGGGCTGAGCAAGTCGCTGACGTGCAGTGGTCCGCTATCACCATGTAATGCATCGCTACCATGGACGTTGTTCTCTGCTTTGATGAAGTAAGGTAGGACATCATCGAATCCCCAACCATCACAGCCTTGCTCCACCCAGCGCTCATAATCCAGCTTACTGCCGCGGGTATAAATCATGGCGTTGATAGCGGATGATCCACCTAAGCATTGCCCACGTGGTTGGAAGCCGCGTCGATTATTGAGATGAGTTTGAGGAGTAGTGTGAAAGCACCAGTTATTTAACTTTAATGGCTTACCTGGCACCATCAGAATCAATCCAGCAGGCACACGAATGGCAAGGTCTTTGCCTTCGCCGCCAAACTCTAATAAGCAGACACTAATTTCTGGATTTTCGGTGAGACGGCTGGCAAGTACACAGCCTGCAGAGCCACCGCCCACGATGACGTAGTCAAACGTTTTATCAAGTTCCATTTTATCTTCCTTATAGCATCCATGCTAATCAAAACGAGCTTTTCAAAGTAAGCTACTCTTTACAATATCTATTATTTTGCCAGAATAATAAAATAAAAATGACTAGAGCGTGTAGATAGAGAAAATAGACTATCAATAGGAGCCTATTGATAGGTTTTTTGAGGATATTTAGCAGTATTTATCACCATTTCGAAATAAGGGCACGCTCTAATAGTCATTTATATTGAGCAAATTTCTGAACGTACAATAAAGCGTTTACCTTCAGGAATTTCTAGCGAAAAGCTGGCGCCACGCCCGTCAACCACATCAATGGTCAAATCCGTATTTTGCCATAATTTGTGCTGCGCTTTGCCCATATAGAATGGACAGCCAGCAATCTCACCGACCAATACATCTTGGCCGCCTACCTTAAACTCACCTAGCGGATAACACATGGGGGAGCTACCATCACAGCAGCCACCAGACTGATGAAACATAAGCTCACCGTGTTTGGATTTCAGTAGTTCGATTAGGTCTATGCAGGACTCTGTCGCTTTGACTTTCATGATGATTTCCTTATCATATAGAATGTAATTGTAGAAAACGTCTCATTAGCTATGAGCGTCTTATTAAGTATAAGTGTCATACTGGATGAGAATATAAAAAGCCGTATCGTTTTCACTCACATCATTTATAGCATGTGAATGAAGACGATACGACTGATGGTTTGTGATTAAATGTGTGAAGCATTAAGACAATGTCAGAATCTCACAAGCAATATAGTCAATCCTCTATAAAAGAGTTACAGCGTTAACCTCACTTAAGGTATCACATATACATCTGCGCTCGGTTGCCTTGACTCTCTTTTAAACTGAATCAACTATAACTACATACTGTAGTCAATCACAATGCGACCTTCGATTTTGCCTTGGCGCATACGATCAAAGATATCGTTGATGTTTTCCAACGGTTCAGCGCTAACAGTGGCTTTTACTTTACCTGCTGCGGCCATGTTCAACGACTCTTGTAAGTCGAGACGCGTACCAACGATAGAGCCGCGAATGGTAATACCGTTGAGAACCGTATCAAAGATAGAAACTGGGAAGTCGCCCGTTGGTAAGCCGTTAAAGACTATCGTACCACCACGTCTGACCATGCTGATCGCTTGATCGAACGCGATAGCAGATACGGCTGTCACTAACACGCCATGAGCACCGCCAATTTCTTCTTTCAAGTAACTACCAGGATCTGTATTTTTAGCATTGACGGTAATGGTCGCGCCTAGTTTTTTGGCGAATGCGAGCTTTTCATCGTCGATATCGACTGCCGCAACGTTCAGTCCCATGGCAATGGCATACTGTACTGCCATATGACCGAGACCACCGATACCAGAAATAACGACCCAATCACCAGGACGCGCTTCGGTCATTTTTAGACCTTTGTACACGGTGACGCCTGCACACAACACAGGTGCAATCTCAATGGAGTCAACACCTTCTGGGATGATACCGACGTAGTTGGCATTCGCCAGTACGTATTCTGAAAAGCTACCATTAACTGAATAGCCTGCGTTTTGTTGACGCTCGCACAAGGTTTCCCAGCCACCTAAACAATGGGTACAGTGACCACAAGCAGAGTAGAGCCAAGGTACACCGACTCGGTCACCTTCTTTTACATGGGTAACACCTGCACCAACCGCCGTAATTAGGCCGACACCCTCGTGTCCTGGAATAAATGGTGGGCTAGGTTTTACGGGCCAATCGCCTTCAATAGCATGTAAATCGGTATGACAAACACCTGAGGCCTGCATTTTAACCACAATTTCACCAGCGCCTGGCGTTGGAATATCAACTTCTTCGATTTGTAAGGGTTGGTTGAATTCATGCAATACGGCGGCTTTCATCTTATTGCTCATATAGTTCTGCCTTGTTAGATTTTTTGCATAAAAATAATCTGTGAATATACCTAACACACTTTGCAACCTTGATTACAAAGTGCTTCGAACTTTGGCTTAAAAGAACCCCATTTTTTTAGGATCGTAAGACACCAGCATGTTTTTAGTTTGCTGATAATGATCCAGCATCATCAAATGGTTCTCACGGCC
>NZ_JBVFXW010000087.1:0-5556 GCF_055522395.1 Psychrobacter sp. TPE 89C | reverse complement strand
ATAGAGAGCTGACGATGACCTACTCTCACATGGACGAATCCACACTACCATTGGCGCAACGATGTTTCACTTCTGAGTTCGGGAAGGGATCAGGTGGGGCCATCGCGCTATTGTCGTCAGCAAAGGGGGTTAGATATGAGTCTGTTGTTTTTATTGTTTGACTTCAAATTTTACTTTTTAGTCGATCAACTTATAACCTAACTGAATCAAGGTTAAAGGTGATATCGAAATGTTCTTTCTTATTCTATAAGCCACTACAGCTTATACAAGATAGATTAATTAGACTTGTATACAAACCACTTGGGTGTTGTATGGTCAAGCCAAACGAGCAATTAGTACAGGTTAGCTACATGCATCGCTGCACTTCCACACCCTGCCTATCAACGTCCTAGTCTTGAACGGCTCTTTAGGGAAATCTAATCTTGAGGTGGGCTTCCCGCTTAGATGCTTTCAGCGGTTATCCCATCCGAACGTAGCTACCGGGCAATGCCACTGGCGTGACAACCCGAACACCAGAGGTTCGTCCACTCTGGTCCTCTCGTACTAGGAGCAGATCCTCTCAAATTTCCAACGCCCACGGTAGATAGGGACCGAACTGTCTCACGACGTTCTAAACCCAGCTCGCGTACCTCTTTAAATGGCGAACAGCCATACCCTTAGGACCTGCTTCAGCCCTAGGATGAGATGAGCCGACATCGAGGTGCCAAACACCGCCGTCGATATGAACTCTTGGGCGGTATCAGCCTGTTATCCCCAGAGTACCTTTTATCCGTTGAGCGATGGCCCTTCCATACAGAACCACCGGATCACTAAGACCTACTTTCGTACCTGCTCGACTTGTGGGTCTCGCAGTTAAGCGCGCTTTTGCCTTTATACTCTACGACCGATTTCCGACCGGTCTGAGCGCACCTTCGTACTCCTCCGTTACTCTTTAGGAGGAGACCGCCCCAGTCAAACTACCCACCATACATTGTCCTCGGTATTGTTATACCTGAGTTAGAACCCCAACATGACCAGGGTGGTATTTCAAGATTGGCTCCACAAACACTAGCGTGTCTGCTTCAAAGCCTCCCACCTATCCTGCACAAGTCAGGTCAAAGTTCAATGTAAAGCTGTAGTAAAGGTTCACGGGGTCTTTCCGTCTAGCCGCGGGTACACAGCATCTTCACTGCGATTTCGATTTCACTGAGTCTCTGCTGGAGACAGCGCTGCCATCATTATGTCATTCGTGCAGGTCGGAACTTACCCGACAAGGAATTTCGCTACCTTAGGACCGTTATAGTTACGGCCGCCGTTTACTGGGGCTTCGATCAAGAGCTTCGCTTACGCTAACCCCATCAATTAACCTTCCAGCACCGGGCAGACATCACACCCTATACGTCCACTTTCGTGTTTGCAGAGTGCTGTGTTTTTAATAAACAGTTGCAGCAGCCTGGTATCTGCGACTGCCAGCAGCTCAAGGAGCGTGTCCTATCACCACCAACAGCGTACCTTCTCCCGAAGTTACGGTACCATTTTGCCTAGTTCCTTCAGCAGAGTTCTCTCAAGCGCCTTGGTATTCTCTACCTGATCACCTGTGTCGGTTTAGGGTACGATTCGTTTATAACTATTGCTTAGAAGCTTTTCCTGGAAGCATGGTATTTGCCACTTCACTGTACAAGTACAGCTTGCTATCAGATCTCAGCCATGTAGTAGCCCGGATTTACCTAAGCCACAAGCCTACATCCTTTCACCTGGACAACCAACGCCAGGCTGACATAACCTTCTCCGTCCCTCCATCGCATTATAAACAAGTATCAGAATATTAACTGATTTCCCATCGACTACGCCTTTCGGCCTCGCCTTAGGGGTCGACTCACCCAGCCCCGATTAACGTTGGACTGGAACCCTTGATCTTCCGGCGTGCGAGCTTTTCACTCGCATTATCGTTACTCACGTCAGCATTCGCTCTTGTGATACCTCCAGCATGCCTTACGACACACCTTCACAGGCTTACACAACGCTCCCCTACCACTTGAAAACAAATTCAAATCCGCAGCTTCGGCTCCTAGTTTGAGCCCCGTTACATCTTCCGCGCAGGCCGACTCGACTAGTGAGCTATTACGCTTTCTTTAAAGGATGGCTGCTTCTAAGCCAACCTCCTAGCTGTCTATGCCTTCCCACCTCGTTTCCCACTTAACTAGGAATTTGGGGCCTTAGCTGGCGGTCTGGGTTGTTTCCCTCTCCACAATGGACGTTAGCACCCACTGTGTGTCTCCCGGATATCACTCATCGGTATTCGGAGTTTGCATCGGTTTGGTAAGTCGGTATGACCCCCTAGCCGAAACAGTGCTCTACCCCCAATGGTGTTCGTCCGAGGCGCTACCTAAATAGCTTTCGGGGAGAACCAGCTATCACCGAGTTTGATTAGCCTTTCACCCCTATCCACAAGTCATCCCCTGGCTTTTCAACGACAGTGGGTTCGGTCCTCCGGTGCCTGTTACGGCACTTTCAACCTGCTCATGGATAGATCACTCGGTTTCGGGTCTATACCCTGCAACTAAACGCCCTATTAAGACTCGGTTTCCCTACGGCTCCCCTAAACGGTTAACCTTGCTACAGAATATAAGTCGCTGACCCATTATACAAAAGGTACGCAGTCACTCCAATAAATTGAAGCTCCTACTGCTTGTACGCACACGGTTTCAGGTTCTATTTCACTCCCCTCACAGGGGTTCTTTTCGCCTTTCCCTCACGGTACTGGTTCACTATCGGTCAGTCAGGAGTATTTAGCCTTGGAGGATGGTCCCCCCATCTTCAAACAGGATTTCTCGTGCCCCGCTCTACTTAATATGTTAACTCTAATGTTTCGAATACAGGACTATCACCTACTACGGTCAGCTTTCCCACGCTGTTCTTCTACATTAGAATTAATCGGCTTCTCCCCGTTCGCTCGCCGCTACTAGGGGAATCTCATTTGATGTCTATTCCTAAGGGTACTGAGATGTTTCACTTCCCCTCGTTCGCTTCTTGTACAAGTACAAGATACCTACCTTATGGTAGGTGGGTTTCCCCATTCAGAAATCTCCGGATCACAGGATATTGCCGCCTCCCCGAAGCTTATCGCAGGCTGTCACGTCTTTCATCGCCTCTGACTGCCAAGGCATCCACCATGTGCGCTTCATTACTTGACCATACAACCCCAAGTAGTCTCTCGACTTCTAAGTGTCATACAATCTAATTATGATAACGATATCACCTAATTTTATACGCTTGATTCAGTTCTCTTATTACTTTTTTAATAACTCACCCCTGGGATAACAACTGATGTCGTTAAGAGGTGAGTTATTAAGGTTAAGAAGTGCGCGTGAACACGCACCTCCTAACCCAGACTCATATCTATGTTTTTAAATAGTTCCTACTCTCTCGTCGAGTAGCAGGTTCTGTATAAAACAGAAAGAAGTAATCTTATGCAAATCACTTGTTTCTATTTAATACCTATTTTATTTATTAGCATCTAAAGTTCGTATTTATAGTGGTGGAGCCAAACGGAGTCGAACCGTTGACCTCCTGCGTGCAAGGCAGGCGCTCTACCAACTGAGCTATGGCCCCGTAAATAATGGTAGGCCTGGGCAGACTTGAACTGCCGACCCCCGCGTTATCAACACGGTGCTCTAACCAGCTGAGCTACAGGCCTTTGTATGCCTACAAAGGCAAAAGCTAATAAATACTAGCTTAAACTAAAGAACAACTTGTTGTGAATTCTTGCTGACCGAATGTCATCTATAAGGAGGTGATCCAGCCGCAGGTTCCCCTACGGCTACCTTGTTACGACTTCACCCCAGTCATCAACCACACCGTGGTGAACGCCTCCCCGAAGGTTAAGCTATCCACTTCTGGTGCAATCAACTCCCATGGTGTGACGGGCGGTGTGTACAAGGCCCGGGAACGTATTCACCGCGGCATTCTGATCCGCGATTACTAGCGATTCCTACTTCATGGAGTCGAGTTGCAGACTCCAATCTGGACTACGATAGGCTTTTTGAGATTCGCATCACATCGCTGTGTAGCTGCCCTCTGTACCTACCATTGTAGCACGTGTGTAGCCCTGGTCGTAAGGGCCATGATGACTTGACGTCGTCCCCGCCTTCCTCCAGTTTGTCACTGGCAGTATCCTTAGAGTTCCCGGCTTAACCCGCTGGTAACTAAGGACAAGGGTTGCGCTCGTTGCGGGACTTAACCCAACATCTCACGACACGAGCTGACGACAGCCATGCAGCACCTGTATTCTAATTCCCGAAGGCACTCCCGCATCTCTGCAGGATTCTAGATATGTCAAGACCAGGTAAGGTTCTTCGCGTTGCATCGAATTAAACCACATGCTCCACCGCTTGTGCGGGCCCCCGTCAATTCATTTGAGTTTTAACCTTGCGGCCGTACTCCCCAGGCGGTCTACTTATTGCGTTAGCTGCGTCACTAAGTCCTCAAGGGACCCAACGACTAGTAGACATCGTTTACGGCGTGGACTACCAGGGTATCTAATCCTGTTTGCTACCCACGCTTTCGAGCCTCAGTGTCAGTATTATGCCAGAAGGCTGCCTTCGCCATCGGTATTCCTCCAGATCTCTACGCATTTCACCGCTACACCTGGAATTCTACCTTCCTCTCACATACTCTAGCTCTACAGTTTCAGATGCAGTTCCCAGGTTGAGCCCGGGGATTTCACATCTGACTTATAGAGCCACCTACGCTCCCTTTACGCCCAGTAATTCCGATTAACGCTTGCACCCTCTGTATTACCGCGGCTGCTGGCACAGAGTTAGCCGGTGCTTATTCTGCAGCTAATGTCATCGTCCGTGGGTATTAACCACGGAGTCTTCTTCACTGCTTAAAGTGCTTTACAACCAAAAGGCCTTCTTCACACACGCGGCATGGCTGGATCAGGGTTTCCCCCATTGTCCAATATTCCCCACTGCTGCCTCCCGTAGGAGTCCGGGCCGTGTCTCAGTCCCGGTGTGGCTGATCATCCTCTCAGACCAGCTACAGATCGTCGCCATGGTAGGCCTTTACCCCACCATCTAGCTAATCCGACTTAGGCTCATCTAATAGCGAGAGCAGTAAACTGCCCCCTTTCTCCCGTAGGTCGTATGCGGTATTAATACGAGTTTCCCCGTGCTATCCCCCACTACTAGGTAGATTCCTAAGTATTACTCACCCGTCCGCCGCTCGACGCCTGATAGCAAGCTATCATCGTTTCCGCTCGACTTGCATGTGTTAAGCCTGCCGCCAGCGTTCAATCTGAGCCATGATCAAACTCTTCAGTTTAATCTTGCTATGAAGTCCTTTAAAGAGACTTCTAAACTTGGCTCATCTAATCTGGCAAAATCGCTAAAAATTATGTTCGTAATGAATTAACTTTGAGTTTTTTTACTGTCTTAAATGATAATTTTTATAGTTAGAATTCTATCGAAAAGATAGTCAACCAACTTTATTTTTTAACATTCTGAATCAGCAAAAATCCACACAAGTTGTTCTTTAGTTATGCTTTTAAATAATGCCTAATCACTGTCGTCCAGT
>NZ_JBVFXW010000086.1:0-5640 GCF_055522395.1 Psychrobacter sp. TPE 89C | reverse complement strand
CGATCAAGGCAAGATTGTTGGTGGTGATGCTGGAGCCTTGGTTGACCTCGGTGTAGCTGCTGCTATTTGACTCACTTTTTGATGAGCCAATGGTGACCTTTATGCGAGTGCTGCCAAGTCCTTTCAGGCTGTCTACGTTAAGGAAGTTAACTACAAAAAAATGGCCTATAGATTTGAGTTATTTAATGGTCGTGAAATATGCGGGGCATGGGCTATTTTTCTTTAATAGTTAGCTTCGTGCCTCGTCCCTTGGCAAGGGCATATAGGTAGATATTTAGGTAAAGCGTCTTATTCATTGGGAGTCGCTAGCTCCTCCCAACCTACGTGCTGCTAATGAGTGGTTATCCAGCCGTTTTTTAAAGCAACGCTTTGTGTATCTTGACGTAAGCTTTCAATGCCTGCTTCGTTTAGTCCCTTTTCAATTAATAAATCTAGACTTCGCATCAGCATCTCGTAGATAAACTGTTGCTGACGCTTAGCATCTCCATTTACAAATTCAGGGTAGTCAATTTGTAATTTAAAATCCATTTTCTTAGTCTTAGACGAGTATTTTATGATTTCACAATATCGCTTTTGATCTACTTTGTCTTTCATTAAAATGGCTATGCAGCGCCATTTGTCTAAGTCGATATCATAATCTTTACCGTCGATTTTTGCGTTAATTTGGTCACGTACGAAGTTTAAAGCATGGCGAACAGGCTCACCAATTCCTCCGCTTATTTCCGCACTCATCCATAATTTCATGTTACCTACCTTTAAGCTCAGGTAGTGGCAAAGTCATAAACTGCGTCATGCCATACTCAAAATCACGCTCTAACTTATCTTCATCTATGACTTCACCAAGTTCTATAGCTTTTTGTTTTAATAAATCAAAACAGGATCTGACTCCTTCGGCAATGTATGAGCGTAACTCTACATCGGTTTTATTCTGCCAGCGCTCTTGTGGAATGGCGAAATCAATGGTGTAAACATTCCTACTGGCTGACTTTTGTAGAAATTCTGCGCCTTCAGACTCAAAGTCTTGATGTTTACCACTAATTCTAAAAACGATCGATAAGAAGAGCAAGGTTTTAAAATAATCACTACTATCTTGTTTCTGATAAAATATTCTATTTAGTAGAATATGATAATATCTAGTAGCTTTACCAGCTTGACTCCCTCCCGATTGACCGCTGAACTCAATCATATACATAATCTATCTCCTTTATATCGTAAATTAATTATCTACTTTTATTATCCTTTTTCATATGCGGTGGTACATAGTCAGGGTCATAGTTGGGGTGAAAGGGATCACATTTGCTCTCACGCTTTCAGTAAACTAAAAAAAGCTTAGTAAATACTAAGCCTTTTTGATACGATTCATGCTATTAATGAGTGGTTATCCAGCCGTTTTTTAGGGCTACGCTTTGTGTATCTTGACGTAAGCTTTCAATGCCTGCTTCGTTTAGTCCCTTTTCAATTAATAAATCTAGACTTCGCATCAGCATCTCGTAGATAAACTGTTGCTGACGCTTGGCATCGCTATTTACAAATTCAGGGTAATCAATTTGTAATTTAAAATCCATTTTCTTAGTCTTTGGTGAGTATTTTATGACTTCACAATATCGCTCTTGATCTACTTTGTCTTTCATTAAAATTGCTATGCAGCGCCATTTGTCTAAGTCAATATCATAGTCTTTATCGTTGATTTTTACGTTTATTTCATCTTCTACGAAGTTTCTTGCCGTTCTCATCTCATGACCAATATCACCACTATATTCCGAACTCATCCATAATTTCATAGCCACTCCTTTAGTTATTGATAGGTCTTATTAAGATCAGGCTTTTTACCATTTTCTTGTTCATATTGTTTAATCATTTCGGTTTGTTTGCGATGCATGTCAATTTTTGTTCCTGAGTCTATTTTCTCATATTCAACACCCATTTCTTCAATTTCATCAGTAGAATAGCGCTTTTGGTTACCTGCCCCATAGCGGTCTTCACCATGAGTGGTTTCACCGTATTTTAATGGTTCACCTGTGCGACGACAGGTTAGGCAATACAGTTCAGCAGGCTGATCGCCCAACGTATTACCGTGCTCATTAGGCGAACTGGTTGTCCGTTGCACGCCATTATCATCAATAACATAGTAACCACCACTATCTCTTCTATAGATTTCATTACCACTATCGTCACGCTTACCCGTACTGGTTAATCTTCCACCACTTGGGCCTGTGATACTACCATCAGAGTTGTTGGTGTACGCGCCTTCCTTAGCATCCCTAATCGCTAATATAGCGCCACCAGTTTCAGCGGCACCGATTTTATTACCATTAGTGCTATGCCATTGCATGAAAAAAGCCATCATAATAAATGATGGCTTTTAAGTTAATAAAATCAATGATTAATCAATAACAAATTACCCTACTTGATTTGATTCATCAAAATTTTTGAAAAATAATTTCCTTTTCTTCTATCTAAACAAGCAGTTACAAGCGCTCTAGGGCAACCAGTATATGCTCCTACATTTATAATAGGCAAATTATAAAATGCGTAATCCACGTCATCTAATTCAATTTTCCAAGTATTTGGATCTCTATCGGTCTTATCTCTTAGTACTTTCCTAAATGTTTCGCCAACATAGATACTATAGCCGTTAAGTATGTCAGCTGGCTCCTGTATAATTTCATTGTTATGTGAATACTGACTTAATAAATAGTTTTCTATAATATCTAAAGACTCAATTGAGTAATCAAGTTTATCTCTTATACACAATGGTTTTGAATCTATAAATCTATTTAAAGCATCTGATAAATTCATAAGCCAATATTGGAACAGATCAAAACGTTCGTCTCTTGTTTTTTCAGTCATAATAAACATCAGTTAATACGCTTAGTTTACCAAGTTTAGGTATACGATTTCTTCAACATAGCTAAATAAATCTTGAGGTTTATCTAACTCAATTATCTTTCAAGATTTTCCAACATATTTTTTTACTCATCTGAATAATTTTCAAGTATTTGTATTAATTCTTGAAAATCAGGATGATCACCTCGAAAGCCTTTAACTGCCTCAAGTAAGTAATCTTTTCCATTATAGTAGTTAACATCTCCACCATTTTTTAACATCAGTTCTAGTACATCTAACCTATCAGGCATCAGCAAAGTCATTCTCAGAGGTATAAGTTTATCTCTATTAGGAATGTTTGGATCTGCCCCTGCCTCTAATAAGGCAATAGCGGCTTCTGCATTTTCCCCTCGCATGGCATAGTGCAGTGGCGTCATACCATAACTGTCTTGAGCATTGATTGGAACACCTTTTTCTATAAAAAATTCAATAGTTTTTTTCGGTGGTTCTTTTGGGTTAAATCCCATTAAGAGTTCATGTAGCCAGTTCCACTTATCAGTTGGCGAGGTTTCAAAATAGTCCATATTATTAGTTTCAAATAATTCAACAGCTTCTTCTATTTGACCTTTTTTAAAAAGCCTAAAAACTTTCATTCGCATTTTTTTATATTCGTTCATAATTACTTTCCTTTGCTTCTATTACTATCAAGAAAATCTTGCATTTCATCTGTTAGTTCTTGTGGAATATCTTTGCCTTCCATCTCATCAGTATGACTACGGTTTTTAGACATATTTTCTAATCTAAAATGCTGAGGATGGCTATTAACATAGTCATTCAGCTCCTTTTGGGTCATATTTAATTCTGCTGCTGCTAGTTCAAGTCGTCTATGCTCACGACCATAGGCATGACCGATATCAATTGGGCCTTCGATGATATTACCTAATCTATCTTCATAATTGCCATTATCAAGCTTGGTATAGTTAGCTTCAATCTTTTCAATAGTTAGCTGTCTTAAATAAGGTCGGTTATATTCTGTATTATTGGCTACTGGGCGTTCATTAGGCGAGGCAGCGGGTCGTTGAACTCCTTTGTCATCAATATAATAGTAACCACCGCTCTCTCGTTGATAGATCTCATTACCATTATTATCAAACTGGCCCGTACTGCTTAATCTTCCACCATTTGGACCTGTGATACTACTATCAGAGTTGTTGGTGTACGCGCCTTCCTTAGCATCACCGATAGCTAATATAGCGCCACCAGTTTCAGCTGCACCAATGTCATTACCATTTGAATTACCTGTGATAGTCGTTGCACCGCCTGTATCAGGAGTACCTGTCACTGTAGCAGGCTTGGGAGTCATACCATCTAGACCCTTGCCGATTTCACTGGCGACATCGTCTATTTTTTTGACAGCTTGCTTACCTGCGCTACCAACACCGCCACCACCAACAATTTGACCTGCAATATTCGCTTTATATTCAGATTTTGCGCCAGCATTCTGCTGTAGGTCATATAAGTTGAGCTTAGCATTACTTAGCGCAGCCGCCTCTTCTAGCTGATCAAATCCTTCTTGCGCTATCTCTGGTGCATTATATATCAGCGTCCCAACTGTATTCGCGCCACTTTCAATAGTTCTTTGAGGGTCATTAATTAAATCTTCTGTTGTTTCAGCTACTTTTTCAGCACCACTAAAAATCGCTTTTACAGTGTCTGTGAAACCAGTGAATACTCCTTTGCTAAAACCAACAACCGTTCCCTTGTCACCGCTAATATCTCTACCAATACCTTCAAAGAAGCTAACTTCGGAAAGTTTAATGGCAGCACTGTTTTCCATTTGCACTTTAGCTTCGTTGTAATCATCTGAATTAGGATTGGTATTACCTCCTAGAGTATTTACTAAAAAAACCTCTTCATTGTTAAAGTCTTCTTTAGTTGCAGTAAAGCTATTGTTTTCCGTACCTATATAATAAGTAACTTTAGGATCTCTTGTAGCCGTAGCCGCAACAGTAATCGTATCTAGAGTTGTTGTTGGAATTAAATCTCCATGTTCATCATACTGATTAGTTTCCGAAGCAGCTTGGGCAGCGGCATTTTCAGCATCAATAGCTGCTTTCTCCGCAGCCATCTCAGCTTTTATATACTCAGGTGTTATTTTATCAGCCCAATCATACGCCTTTAAATCAGATGGCTTGACTTTACTTATATAGTTGAACGCTTCTTGATAATTCTCTATCTCTCCATCATCAATATACGTATCAATACTGTCTTTCCATCCTGCATCTATATTATATAATACTCCTCTGGTTAAGCGCTTTTCCGCCTCTTCGATACTTATTCCGTGTTTTCGAGCATAGTCTGGTGCAAGCAATTTAATCAATTTAGCTTCCTGTGGATGCAACTGTCTATTATTAGCATCCACATTAGTAGCCATCACCGTACTTGACGTATCAAGTCCAGAAGCACTACCTGCGCCTAGTAGAGCAAGACTCACCACACCGCTTGCCGTCCCTTTAGCGATACTCTCACTCATACCGCTTGCAATCAGTGACTCTGCTATCTTATCTTGCAAGTTATTAAGCGTTGGAGCAGCGGCAGCTACGCCACCTGTGGATAATGCACCCTCAACACTACCAGTGCCTAATGCACCAAGGGCAGTATGAGCGGCAACACGATAAACGCCACCTTCATCCCATTTTTTAATAGCTTCTAACTTTTTATCAATACTAAGAGTAGTATCATCTTTGATAGCATCAATACGGTTTTGTGAAAACTCAGCCACTGCCTTCGGCGCTTCTTTACCAAACTCTTGCG
>NZ_JBVFXW010000085.1:0-5781 GCF_055522395.1 Psychrobacter sp. TPE 89C | reverse complement strand
TTTTGACTTTAAATAATAACTAAAAATTAGTAAGTATCAATTATAGATTTGATGTATTCTCAATGTAATTATAAACGTAGGGCAAGGACACATACAGGGGACTATCGTCTAATCCCAGTATGACCTTGCAAGGGGAAACCCCTTAACCCCAACTGTCACGAACCGATGTGACAGCGGCAGACCAAAAACAAAAAGAAGATGAGCCAATGACACAGCCAACTAGAAATAAAGAAATAAAAATTCGATTAACCGAAGACGAACATCAAGCCCTTTTGGACAGAATGGAAGGCAACCAGTTAGCAACATGGATTAGAAAAACTACCCTTTCTCAAAAAATTGCTAAGCCATATAAAAATTCTGACCCTAAGCTTTTAGCAAGTTTAGGGCGCATTGGTGGAAATCTTAATCAGATAGCCAAACAAGCCAATACCCTAGATAAAGATACGGACAAGCTCAGAGTATTTGCACAGCTAGCCGTTATTAGGGAACAACTGAACGAGGTACTTAGTCGCCATGATTGTTAAATTCCTGAAAAATAGTGGTGGTGGTAGTGCAAGAGCGACTATGAATTACTTGTTAGGTAAAGATAATGACCGTGAAGGGGCTAGATTGCTCTCCGGCGACCCTGAACTAACAAAAAGGCTGTCAGATAGCCTAGGCTTCCAAAATCGTCATACAGTGGGTGTATTGAGCTTTGAAGAGGTAAATCTTCCTGATGACCATAAAAGAGCCATTAGGGAGAGCTTTGAGAGTTGTCTTTTGGCAGGTTTGGAGAAAGACCAGTACAACATCACATGGATAGAACATACGGATAAAGATCGCCTAGAACTTAATTTTGTCATTGCCAATACTGAATTAACCACAGGTAAACGCTTACAGCCTTATTTTGACAAAGTAGATCGCCCACTGGTTGAGAACTGGAAACAAGTCACTAACCATGAGTACAAACTCACAGACCCTCACGACCCCGACAAAGCCCAAGCCGTTAAAACCCTAAGCAGCCAAAACTTACCTCAAGATATTCGAAAAATTAAAGAGCAGATAGGACAAGTGATAAGCCACCAAATCGAACAGGGCAACGTCACAGACCGAAAAGATGTAATAGACACGCTACAGCAAGCAGGCTTTGAGATCGCAAGGCAAACGGATAAATCTATCAGTATTAAAAACCCAGACGGCAAGCGCAATATACGATTAGAAGGCATCATCTATGAAAATAGACAATTTAATGAAGAATTTGGAGAAGAACGCCGCCGAGCAAGAAAAGACTATGCAGGAACAGGCGCAGAGCGTTACCGAACAGCACTTAACAAGCTACAGTATGCTATTGAGGTCAAGCAGGAACGAAACCGAGGAAGTTTTGGCAGAGAATATCAAACTTATAAAAGAGAGCAGAACCGCCTTACAACAGGCATTGGCATGGAAAACGATGATAGGGGGACTGCTGGGCGCATTAGGACTGATTTTTCTAATTCTGATCGCAATGAATTTATGGACAGCCTTCAGTCTAAAGAACAAGAGAGCAGAATTAGCCGAGATTACACAGAAGATCGAGCAATCACCTTTGGAAGCCAAGGCGCTAACACAGGTGGAGGTAGTGGAGAGAGATGGGATAATCTACATAGCGACGATAGAGGGCGTGAAAGCGGACAACTACAGCAACAAGACCAGTCACGTATTGAAAATTGGCAAATAAGGCTTGAACATGAACGACTTTTTAACGCGTTGCAACGAGCTGGCGGCCGTACTGGAAAAAAAGACCGCACAGCAGAAAATGCAGATAGAGCGATTGACAGCAGTCAATCGTCAGTTGAACGAACAGAGCAGCTTATTACAGCAACGAGTCGAAGTATTGGAGAGCGAGAACAAGCAACTAGCAGCCACGAACGACAAGCTGACCAGTTTATTGAGATTAGCGAAGAAAAGACTAGGACTGTAAGTCGTGGTTTTGATATAGAGCTATAAAAATATTGATTATCTGTACAATTATTTTGCAGTTCATGTACCTACATAAGCGGAAAGTAATAATATGACAACTACTAATTATAATATCAGGCTCGATCAAGAGCTAAAGGATAAGGCCTTTACGGTGTTTGAAAGCTATGGCCTAACACCTTCTCAAGCGATTAAGCTATTCCTCAATCAAGTAGCAGATACCAATACTGTTCCTTTATCTTTTGATTATAGGTCAAAGACCAATGACTGCATTTCAAATTAACTGACCACTGTAGTTATGTTTGTTAAAACCCCTATAATAGCTCACTGTGTGTGTTCGCTGAATATACACATGAATCAAAACTCAATTAAATAGTAGCTCATAAACTAAGCTGCTATTAAGGAAATACCTTGTCTTATAAAAACTCAACATCCGGTACTTACTTAGATAATATGAAGTTACCTGTTCATAGATGGTTTAAATACTCAGCTGGTTTTTCAGCAAAATGGGTAGAGGATGAAGTTAGAAAATTCGAAGCTAAATATGATAAAAAGGCGGTGATTCTAGACCCTTTTGTTGGCTCTGGAACAACCACACTTACTAGCTGTACTTTAGATAATAAAGCTTATGGTTACGATGGCCATCCTTTAGTAGCGAGAGTAGCGAAAGCTAAGCACCTATGGCATTTAGATAGATTCGAGTTTAAGAAGAAAAGCTTAGATTTGTATAACCTTTCAAAAGAAATTGATGTCGATCCTTCAAGATATTATGAGGTTAATTTATTAGAAAAATGTTATGACATAGAGAATTTTAAGGACTTAGAGGCTTTAAGATTAGCATATATAGCTCTAGCAGACGAAAATCCTATATATGAGCTGATTTGGTTAAACATAACATCAATATTGCGCCCGTGCAGTAATGTGGGGACAGCTCAGTGGCAATATATACTGCCAAACAAGACTAAAGCTAAGGTTCTAAGCGTAGAACAAGCTTTCCTAGGGAAGGTCGAGTTGATGTTTGGTGATATGGAGTATGCAGAAGCTAATAAGTGGCAACCTAGTGCAGTAGTTAATGAGCATGATGTAAGAGAACCTTTTTCTTTATCGTCACCTGCAAACTTTGTAATTACCTCTCCGCCATATGCAAATAATTATGATTATGCGGATGCCACAAGGTTAGAAATGACATATTGGGGAGATATTAACAGCTGGGGAGATTTAAAAACCGCTGTTAGACCAACGATAATGAGATCATGTTCTCAACATTCTGCTGGAGATAAGGTTGATGCAAATCTGCTGCTAGATTCCGAGGAGCTTTTTTCAGTTAGAGATATCTTACGCCCTATAGTAGACGAGTTAGCAGAAGTTAGATTAACTAAAGGCGGTAAAAAAGCATACCATACCATGGCAGCAGCATACTTCTATGATCTAGCTTTAATAATTAAGAACCTAAAAGTAAATCTAGAAAAAGATTCTGAAATGTGTTGGGTCATAGGTGACTCTGCACCATATGGTGTATACATTCCAGTTGATACGATCATAAGTGAGCTTGCTATAAATGCTGGTTTCGAATCAACCTCATTTGAGAAAATTCGAGATAGAAATATTAAATGGAAGAATCGTACACATACAGTTCTTTTAAAAGAAGGAAGATTAAGGATTAAGGGATAATTATGGCAAATGCTTCATCTGGACATAAATTAGGGCAGGTAATTGGCGATTGGTTTGAAGAGTTTTTTGTTTTTCCCTTACTGCAAAAGGTAGGCGAAGAACTTGATTTATTTGTTGATACACGTTTCGTAACTAGGAGTTCAAGGAATAATAAAATCATTTGGATCGACCTTGACGATAACAAGGTTGACTATGATGCCGTTCTAGAAATAGGTGGAAGCCCAACAAAGCAAGGTGTGCCAGTTGCTTTTTTGGAATGCTTTTGGAGACGCGGTAGCCGACACTCTAAGGACAAGGCAAGAGACGATAGTGGCAAACTAATGCCAATGCGAGAAACTTATCCTACTGCTAGATTTCTAGGCATAATTGCAGCAGGAGATTTTACAGCACCAGCTAGAGAACTGATAAAAAGTAGAGATATTGATCTTTTTTATGTAGTGAAATCAAAAATAATTGAGGCCTTCTCTAATTGTGGTTTAACAATGGACTACGATGACAAGCTCAATGAAGATGAGAAAAGCCTAATTGTGAATAAGTTTGTAGAGAATTTCACGAAAAGTAAAAAAATTGAAGTGAAAGAAGAGCTGTTGAAAGTAATTGGCCCAACAACAATGGATGGTTATGTTAATAGGGTTAAGTCTGCTCTTTCTGCTCTACCTCAAGAGATTAGAATTATACTTCGAAAAAGCTCTGAACCTATTGTTTTTGAGTCAGTTGAAGAGACTAGTAACTTCATAAAAGATCCAAACTTCAACATAGAAGTGACCGAACAATCTTTCGTTTATGAAGTTACTTATTCTGATGGGACAGAGTTTGCAAAAGAACTTGATACCTTAGAACAGTTAAAGAAACTGCACGAAGAGATTGAAATGCTAGAAAACCATATGATTTCCCTCAATTTGAAAACATAGAAATGGTTGGAAAATATTATTAATCTAAATACTCTCGAATTGGACGCTTCTTAAACTGTGAAGCGTCTTTTTTAAGACGATTCACCATTTCAAACTCCCAAGCGTTAGCATCTTGACCTGCTGGACTGGTAGAGCTGACTAAGTGATTATAATCTGCCATAAAATTTGGGTTACGTGCAATTCTAGCTAATTGCTTATCTGTAAAACTATTAACCGAAAACATATCACCTGTATTAGGATCTCGATGAGCATCTTTAATCTTATTTACAGCTGGTTTTTTAGGTTTGAATTTAAGAGTTAAATGCGTAAACCTACGCCCTGTTTTGGTCAGTTCATAAGTTACAGTGAAAGGAGATTTATCGTTAATTTCATCAACAGCCGTATCAATAACCCATCTCCTAAAGTCCTTTGTTGCTTCATACTTATCCTTTAATTCTAGCGTATCTCGTAAGTCGCTGAGCCTAATAGTACAAATGCCTGTGCTACGGAACTGCATCATCATCAAATAGATTCGATAACTGTAAAAACTACTAAAATCAACCACATCATCAAGCACGATTTGCGTAAACTGTTCTTTTAATTGAGAGATATACGGAATAATATCCTCATGTAACACTACTCTAGCCATTAAATTATCATCGCTATTAGCAATTATTGGCAAACTATCCATTAAGTTGTGCAGACGTAACGTACTTATAAAATCTCCATCACTATCTGCATCAGGATATTTTCTTTTCAGTTTTTCAAAAACTTCACTTTTAAAATGCAGCACATTGTGAACCCAATGCGTATCTAGATCACCGATAGGCGTTTTTATAGTAATAACTCTGCTTAATAGTTCCTTACAAGCTGAGCGAATATCACGAGCTACATTTTTAGGTTCAACACCTAAACGTACAAAATCATCTTTTGTAATATAGTATGGCTTTTTAGGATCAACCGGTTCATCATCTTTCGGCATTTGTGAGATAGCAACTAATATCAACCTTATCTCATTTACGGTTAATTTATATGATGCACGTATTAATTTATTGTCCATAACTACTAGACCATTATTCTTTTTTTGCTTAACCATTGTCATCACCTAGACCTAAATAGGAGTTTAATATACAATACTCCTAGTTGTGCGTCAATCCCTCCCTTTTAGTGCGTCAATCCCTCCTAGTTGTGCGTCAATCCCTCCTAGTTGTGCGTCAATCCCTCCCTTTTAGTTCTACCTAGCCGATACGCCATAAGGCTTTCAGAGTAGGCTAAAAATCTTTTA
>NZ_JBVFXW010000084.1:0-5909 GCF_055522395.1 Psychrobacter sp. TPE 89C | reverse complement strand
AATTTTTACTTTAGGGGTTTTAATTCTGGAGGAGATGAGAAAGCTATTGAAAAAATGTGGAATAACGGTAAAAACAAGCTTCTTGGTTTAATTAACACCTTAATATACCAGCTAGAGATTTCTGAAGGTTATCGAGGTGGAAATATGCTGATTCAGAATAATGATCAAGATAAAACAAAAGTCTTTATTGTTCATGGTCATGATGATGGCGCTAAAAATGAAGTAGCAAGGTTTATTGAAAAGATTGGTTTTGAAGCCAAGATTCTTCATGAACAAGTAGACTCTGGCGATACCATCATAGAAAAGTTAGAAAAACATACAGATGTAGGTTTTGCTATTGTTCTTTATACCGAATGTGACATTGGCGGAGTTATTAAATCTAAGCCAGAAGAACTGAAACCACGAGCAAGGCAAAACGTAATTTTTGAACATGGACTCTTAATTGGTAAGATTGGTCGAGCAAACGTAGTGGCACTTGTGAAAGGTGATGTTGAAATTCCAAATGATATATCAGGCGTGGTCTATAAATCTATGGATACAGGTGGATCTTGGAAATATAGCATTGCTAGAGAAATGAAAAACTCTGGCTACGATGTTGATATGAATAAAATTGACTAATTGGAAGTGACAATGACAGACCAGACAGTTCAGCAAGGCATCTACCGCCATTATAAAGGCAGCTTGTATCAAGTGTTGCATACCGCACAGCATTCAGAAACTGAAGAGTCGCTAGTGGTTTATCGCTGCCTGTATGGTGAATACGGCGTGTGGGTTCGTCCATTAGCCATGTTTGCTGAAACGGTTACAATAGAAGGCAAGCAAGTGCCACGCTTTGAATTGATTAAAGACTTAGCTGACTAGCATTAGTTTTTTAGATAACGTGAATGGCTCAATAAACAAATAAAAAAGCGACTTTTAAAGTCGCTTTTTTATTTCTATTAAAATCTAGCTAGCCAAAAAACGCTTTAACACATTATAAAAAGCCACAGGCGCATCCATCGGCACCGCATGACCAGATTTTGGTAATACGGTTGCAGTGGCGTTGGGCAGTAACTCAAGCAACTGCTGTTGCCGCTTTGGATCATACAACTGCGAGCGTCCACCAATCAATAAAGTGGTTGGCGTCGCTACCGTTGGCAACACATCACGATAATCGTAGGGCAGCGCAACATAAGCCGAAAGACAGCGCAATTTGTGCTGCCAAGTTGCGTGTTTCATCAATGAGATTTTGTGCGGTGCTCGATAGCTCAAGGTTTTCGTCAATACTTGTGAAGGCTTGGTACTGACAGAGAGCAGTGAAAATGAGCGCTCTATATCCAACAAACCTGCTTTTAATCGATAGGGTAGATGACGAAAATCATCAACGTGCATATATGGCTCAGCGTGAGAAATTAACCGCGTAAACTGAGCAAATAATTCTGTCTGACGTGTGCCAAAGACGCCGCCATCTTGCCAGTCGGGCTGATTATGAATAAGAGGCGCTTGGTCAATATTCAGATAGCGACTGACACTGTCATGACCAAAACGCTTAAAGTATGCCCACATGACCAATGCACCCATTGATATCGCAGCAATAGGCAATGCGTCTACGGTTGTTTGTTGACGAATATGCTGTACTACTTGCTGAGTGTCTTCTGCATATTGTTCAATAAAGTCAAACGTTGGTAATGCCAAATCACTGGCTAAGCCAAAACCACGAAAATGCGGCAAATAAAAGCAATAATTTTGGGTCAGCGATAATATAAACGGCAGAAACTGCCGCGCGTCCATACCAAAAGCATGCAATAGCAGCACGGGCTGACCTTTACCAATCACAGACATCGGTATCAGTGTACCGTCAGTCGCCGTCACATGAGTAGTTTGCAATTGATATTGCTCAGGTATTTTGAATGCCATTTTAAATGTCGCTTTGAACATGTGGGATTTATATGGATTTGACTATACTACTGCCAAAGTTTGGCATAGTGGGCATCACTAATGTTAGCAATATCTAATGCTGATAGCATCTCACGTAGGGCAGTCCAACGTTCAGCATCTGGTTGAATAGGCGCTATCAAGCGCTTCAAAGTGTCGTTGATAATGTCATCCATCAATACAGATGGTGTCTCACCTGTATAGGCGTAATAAATCGTGCGTGCTTGTTCGGGATTGTCGATACACAACTGCGCCATTGCTGTACTGACAGCTACAAACTGTGTCAACGCTTCTGACTTTTCTTCCCAAATACTGTGGGTGGTCATTAGCTCCAATGCTGAAAAATTGGGATATGGTGATAAATGCTGATCAATAAAGGTATAGTCAAGCCCTGCATGATTGGCCTCAATACCTTCAAAGTTATAAAAGCATAACCATGCGCCATCAAATTCGCCTGCTTCATCACCCTTTTGCAGGTTTTCTAAATGTTGAAAGTCAGTCTCTACAAAACTAACATTAGCAGCGTCTAACACGAAACCATTTTTCTTGGCATAACGACTTAAAATCTCAAAGCCAATTTTATTGGTAATAGGGTTGGCTGCAGGCGTTGTAATACGAATCGGTTGGTTTTGATGCAATTTATCAAGACTGCTTTGTTTGATAAGTACGCCACCGTCTGTCACAAAAAAACAGCCCAACGCTTTTAAGTCTTCAAAATAGTGCTCGAATAGGTGAATCGGTTCGTTCACGTGTAAATCAATATTGCCTGCTTCTAATTCTGCAAAGCCATCGTAATGTTCAGTTGGCTCTACCATATTAATATCAAGCCCTGCATCCAGATAAGCACCAGTATGAATGCCCGCAATAAAAGGTAGGTGATCTGGATTTAAAAACCATTCTAGCGTCAGAGTGAGTGCAGTGTTTGGCATAACATATCCTTATATCATTAACAGAAGTAAGTCACAGGTAGGTCACATTAAAAGTGACAGCGTTGACCATAGCATAAAATAACGGTAAAAATGGCTGAAAAAAATCAGGCCGCAATACAGTATCAAAATAAGATATTGCATGGCGGCCTGATGGTAGTGATGTTAACTATTAATATTGACTAGCCATTGTTTTTTGCAATGGTTAAGCCATTATAGGTCTGCGCAACTGGCATCACTTCTAAGCGGTTCACGTTGATATGTGCAGGCGACTCAATCAACCATAATAAAATATCGCCAACATCGTCACCAGTCATGGTTTTGAAGCCGTCATAAACCTTGGCAGCTTTGTCGTCATCACCGTGGTAGCGCACGTTTGAAAACTCAGTGCCCGCGACGTTACCTGGCTCAAGATTGGTCACGCGTACTTGCGTGCCAAGTAAGTCAGCTCGCAAGTTTAGACTGAACTGTTTTACAAATGCTTTAGTTGCACCATAGACGTTGCCACCAAAGTACGGCCAGCTACCAGCAATCGAACCGACATTAATGATATAGCCGCTATCGCGAGCGACCATCGCTGGCAAGACAGCATGGGTCAGCGCCATCAACCCTTTGATATTGGTATCGGTCATGCGCATCCAGTCATCTAGATTGGACTCTTGTGCTGGCCCAGCGCCCAGCGCCAATCCTGCATTGTTCACCAAGACATCGATTTGCTTAAAATCATCAGGCAAATCAGCAATGATTTGTGGAATAGAAGCTGTATCGCTGACATCCATGACCACAGGTAAAAATGTCTCGCCCAATTCTGTGGCCAAAGCTTGTAACTTATCAAGGCGTCTAGCACAGCCAATCACGCGATGGCCTTTTGCCACCAAACGTTCAGCCAATGCTTTACCAAAACCTGCGCTCGCGCCTGTAATCAATACGTTCATGTTATATCCTTATCATTGATACTGTATGCTTTTGTCATGACTATCTAAGATAACCGAATGCCTTGCTAAGATGACCGAATACCTTAGTTTAAAGGTTACTGATTTAGTTGCTTACCAAATATCTTATCACCAGCATCACCAAGACCTGGAATGATATAGCCGTGCTCATCCAAATGGCTATCCAATGCGGCAGTATAAATAGTCACATCAGGATGTGCTTCATTGACCACACGTACGCCTTCAGGCGCAGCCACTAATACGAGTGCTTTAATATTAGTACAGCCGTTTTTCTTCAGCATATCAATAGTCGCAACCATAGAGCCGCCTGTTGCTAGCATCGGATCGATGATAAGTGCTGGGCGTTTGTCCATATGGCTGACGAATTTTTCAAAGAATGGTACAGGCTGTAAGGTTTCTTCGTCACGTTGCAAGCCCACAACAGAGATTTTTGCAGTAGGAATCAAGTCGAGCACCCCGTCCAACATGCCAATACCTGCACGTAAAATTGGTACAATCGTTGCTGTCTTACCGATGATTTGCTCACCAGTGATTTCGCCACACCATCCTGCCATTGGGAATGTTTCAATTTCGAAGTCACGGCTTGCTTCATATGCCATCAAGCGCGCAAGCTCTTTGGTCAATGTACGGAACTTATAAGTACTACAATCTTTTTCACGCATAAGGCTAAGCTTATGACGGACTAGTGGATGATCGATTACCGTAATTTTTAAACCGCTATTTAGGTCGCTCATAGAATCTCTCTTGATTTTGGGGCTGATGCTTGCGCAGTCACTGCGGTTGCTATTAGTATAAAAGATACAAACACTTACTTCACTTTAACCGTATTTTTGGCACACAAATAGTAAGCTTAATATATTACTAGTAAAGCCAACTGAATACATTCAATGCTTATATAAGGGTCTTAACCTTAATTAATTTACAGTGCTTTTATTCATAACCTACATTTAGGGTCACAATAATTAGATCCAAAGCAATTGAAGCCATCATGATTCAAGCAACTATAATGAAAGCCACAATTATTCGAATCAAACACTGCATCATTCTATATATTTAAGCCATTGACCTCTTAAGCGGACTATATTTCACTATCTCAGCACTATAATAAGTGAAGTAAGGCTTAGGCCTGCTATGATACCAAAAAAACCGCTTTTCTGATGAAGAATCTTATGACTACATACCCATTTCATGCACATAAAAATACTAATAAGACCGATAGCAACTCAACATTATCCGAAACACACGTCGCCGAAATAGAAACACATCCATTTCCGCCTGTGTTGCCGCCCAATGCCACTGTTATGATGATGGGAACGTTTCCACCGACTAGCGATAAATGGGCAATGAATTTCCATTATCCCAATTTTTATAATGATATGTGGCGTATCTATGGTCGCGTATTTTTTGATGATGCAGATTATTTCAGAGTAGGGGATGACAAATGCTTTGATCCTGAACGTATTCGCGCCTTTATGTTTGACCGGGGTATCGCTTCTTGTCCGACGGTAAAGCAAGCCATTCGTGAGACGGGTAATGCGTCTGACAAGAACTTAACGGTAGTAACGCCTGTTGATTTAGATGATATCTTGCTACAAGTGCCAAAAGTTAAAACGTTGTTTACCACAGGTGGCAAAGCGACAGAGGTATTACTCAATTTATTAAGCGAGCCACCTACTAAGTCCAAGTATCC
The DNA here is from genome assembly GCF_055522395.1 of Psychrobacter sp. TPE 89C. NCBI lineage: Bacteria > Pseudomonadati > Pseudomonadota > Gammaproteobacteria > Moraxellales > Moraxellaceae > Psychrobacter > Psychrobacter sp. TPE 89C. Next base: position 426 of record NZ_JBVFXW010000084.1, on the reverse strand, counting down.
TAAGACCAATCAAAGTATGGATTATCCTTACGAATGGCAAAGCGCAGATAGCAAAGCTGATGTGAACAATCTAACCTTACATAGGCTACCCTCGACTTCACGGGCATATCCTTTATCACTAGATAAAAAAGTTGCTGCTTATAAAGCGTTTTTTGAAAAAATGGGTAAGTTATAAACAGTTATATAGAAGAGAGTGATATAGCAGTATTGTTATATTAGGGAGATTTCAATCATATATCATTGCTAAAGTAGAAGTGCTTTTCTAAAGAAGTAAGAAATCATAAGAGTTTCAACAGCAGTATCTAAAGTTTTAAGTAGCTAAATTTATCTCAACCCATTGAAAATAATCAGTTATTAAATATGCTGTCAAATTAGTTAAAAAACCTTTAGCAAAGCAGTTGACACGGTGTGAGAACTCTATATAAT
>NZ_JBVFXW010000083.1:0-5922 GCF_055522395.1 Psychrobacter sp. TPE 89C | reverse complement strand
TATACATGTTTTTCTGTTATATATAAGTTTTTTGGTATTCTCAGCATTGCTCAATGATATCTTTATTAGTTTTTGAGCCTAATGACTTACAGGGAATTATGATTTGCCTTATAAACCAGTTAGTGCGATAGTTGTTCACTGAACGTTCTTAACAGTTGTATTGTACAGACACTAAAAACGCAATTGAACACTAGGTGAACAATGATCATATCAGTGACGAAAGCGGCAAAAGAGTGGGGTGTATCAAGAACGACGATCTATCAGAAAGTCAATGATGGCGAGCTTTCTAGAACAGCAGACAAGAAAATTGATACTTCTGAGATGCTTCGAGTATTTGGCGAGCCTGTTTCCAAAAAACGTACTGAACAATCACTGAACACTTCTGATAGTACGCACTTGAACAGTCAGACTGTACAGTCTTGTACAGCGCTTGAACACCAATTAGAGTTAGAGAAGTTAAAGAATGAGCACCTACAGCAGCAGGTCAGCGATCAAAAGCAGTTGATAGAGAATTACCAACAACAGATTGGTCAGCTAAACAAGACGCTGGAGAGAGCCAACGCCAGTATTCATGATTTTGCGCAAGTAAAATTGCTAGAGTTTAAACAGTCTAAACTCAGTGATGAGCCACAGCACGAACAAAAACCCGATACCCAAACTGCTGCTATCCCTGAAAAAAAGAAGAAACGCTGGTTCTTTTAATCATGGGTCTAGGAAGGCTTAAAACCTAATTTGTCTAGGTAGGGCAGATAAAAAGCATGTTTACTCTCATCCAATAGCTCAGTCTCAATACGCGCAGCAAACTCCTTGTAACCTTCACCTTGTTTGGCATGGCTGGATAACTCACTCATGTTCGATAACTGAGCGGCAAAGACACCTCTTTGTTTATCTGTCATTTTTAAGGGGGTCAGCATATCATACGTATCACGATCTCTTTTTGACTCTACTGCTTTCTTAGACTTGTCCTTAACCTTAAATCTGAATGTAAATCCTACAATTCTACGACCTTCTTTATGCTGTTCATAAGTCGCTGTAATGTTTGTATTATTATTAATTTCTTTTATAGCATGGTCTAGGACACGACTCTTAAAATTTCCCATAGTTTTATATTGATGCACTTCGATACCCAAGCGTGTTCGTAAGTTTTCAATTGCAATTGGCGGTGTTTTACCAACACTAAGCCACTGCATTAATATCTCAAATATACGCAACGCGTAGATGCTATTTAAGTCTTTTATCTGTTTTAGCTCATACTCTGTATATTTCTCACTAAGTCTTGTTATGAGAGGAATAACGTCGTTTCCAAACATGACCTCAACATATCCACCGCCTTCACTATATGACGCACGTTGTACGAATCTAGACTTATTTATTTTGTCACGTCCCTTAGAGTCTTTATCAGTCCAGACAAACTCACTTTCATAAAGACTTTCGCATGCAGATTTTAATGAGCGGTAAGCAGTCGTTTTGTCACATTCAAAATGCTTCTCATAATCGGACGCTTTAATACGATGTACGCCTCCAATTTCAGACATACTGCCTTGCTCTCTTGCCTCAATGATGGCTAAGATAATCACACGTTGGGCGACCAGATTAATTGCGTAGCCCGATTCAATAAAAGCATTAGCTTTGCTTACTATGCTAGTTTTTGTCATATAAAATCCAAATTTATATACATTATATAAAACATTGTATATAAATATACATATTATGTAAAGACGTATATCTATGGGTGTATAAACGTATATCTATGGGTGTATAAACGTATATCTATGGGTGTATAAACGTATATCTATGGGTGTATAAACGTATACTTATCTAATCTACAGCCCTTAAATACAAAAGGATACAGCTTACGTAAAAGCATTTAAAAGCTATTAAAAACATTAAAAGCCTCTTTCTCTTATTTCTTTTAATTCTTCTATAGTAAAGAACTTTAATTTAGCTTGAAGTTCAGCTCCTTGTCTAAACCATTCCCAATAATTTAGAAAAGCATCATAATGTTCACTTATATAATCCATCAGTTCAGAAGTAGAAAAATCGTAATGATGATCTTTAGGTTTAGAGAATCTGGTTAGTTTGCCTTTACTGACATTCACACCAAAATACTGAGCTATCTTCATTGCTCTATATGAATTAATTTGACGTTCTAACCGATAACCATCGTAGACACCTAATACATCAAGCTCATTACAACCATGATCAATGTTATTTATCATATCAATCATACCCTCCACTCTGGCAGAACGAAGCGCATTATATAGCTGCATATTTTTACGTCTCTTATCCATATCTGATATCCTTAACTCTAGGTACAGCCATTTGTATTTTTATGAGTACAGTCAATTATAATATCATAGGTACAGTCGTTTATTTTAAAATAGGTACAGACAAATACAGTCTTAAATCATAAAATTATTAAGCCAGCAGTCACTAGAGGGGGCTATTTATTACTACGTAATAATTATCCTATCCCTCTGTGAGCTGGTTAAGGGGATACCCCCTTAAAATCCCCTAAAAATCTTACCTGGATTATCGTTATGACAGAGCCAAAAATCACTGTTCTGGATAAGAGAGCCAAGCGAAATAAAGAGATTGCGATTCGCGTCAATGAGTACGAGCTTGCTAAGATTAAGAAAAGAAACCGCGAAAATACGGTAGCCAGTTGGTTACGAGGATTGGCATTAGGGGTTACCCCTGTTAAGCCTGTTGATCCTGAGTTGGTGCGTCAATTAGGCAGGATAGGCAGTAATCTTAATCAGTTGACTAAGCATGTGAATACGGAAAAGCAAGTTGATGCTGAAGTGCTGAATGAGATTAAGGCAATCAGAGCACAGATGCATGTGATGATAGAGAACAGTATTGAATACTCAAAGGTAGCCGCGAGGGATAGTGATGATCGTTAAGTTCTCTGACCATGGAAAAGGCAAAGCAAGTGGCGTTTTAAACTACCTACTGAAAGAGAAAGGGATTGAGGGTGCTCTTGTACCTAGAGCGCATGCAAAAGTGCTGTACGGCGATCCTGTACTCAGTGAGCACTTAATTAATACCACCTCTCACAAGTCTAAGTACAAGTCAGGGTACTTGTCTTTTAGTGAACGTGCGGATGAGATTAGCGAGGCGGATAAAAAGCGCATTATGCAGGAGTTTGAGGCAATCATATTCTGTGGTCTAGAGAGTGATCAGTACGATATTCTGTGGGTTGAGCATGCGGATAAGGATATTGATGAGTCTCACCCTGTGGGGCGACTGGAGCTGAACTTTGTGATTCCTTGTCAGGAGCTGCGATCAGGTAAAGCGTTTCAGCCGTACTATGAGCCGGCAGACCAGAAAAGGGTCAATGCTTGGAAGAATATTATTAATTCAGAGGTTAAAACTATCAAGGGTGAGCCATTAAGTGATCCTAATGATCCTGAGCGTAAACGTTTAGTGAATCCTCATAGTAGTTATGCGCCACGCCCTACGCCTTTTGATTTAAAGACGTATACGAGAAAGGAGGCTAATAAGGATGAGGAGACTATCGCTGAGCCTCCTAGTCGTGCGCTATTGGAAGAAGCGATTAAACGTCGTCTACTGCTAGATTGGCAACACGGTATGGCTATGAATCGTCAAGGGGTACTAAGTCGGCTGGAGCATTGGGGTTTGAAGATAAGTCGAGGTAATAGCGAGAAGACGTTGTCGGTGACAAGCGATAAGCTAACGGATAAGAATGGTAGACCTATGGGGGTTAGGCTCAAAGGCGGTATGTTTGAAAAAGGGTTTAGTGGTTATCAGTTCGACCCAGACGCAAAAAAACGTGAGCATTCTCGATACGACAAGAGCGTTAATAGAGAGGATCGCAAGCAGTTAGATGCGCAGCACTTAGCCACTGGAATAGAAATAAAGGAGGCTTATCATCAGGAAAGATACGGAAGTTCAGCTATAGCTGTATCATTGGTGTCAGATACAGAGGCTAAGCAGGAGCTGGAAGTCGCTAAACCAGCCCATACAGAAACGTATAGCCCAAGTTTTAGACCAGGGTTTTGATAGGTTCGGTTCCCTAGTTAGGACTTGAAACTTGGGCTGTAGGCTAATGATATCGGTACATTTAGTTATTTAGGCAGTTGCAGTGTACTTCGTTGTGTACATACAGTGAGCTTTTGGATCATTATTTTTATTTACCATAAGCGCTGTTATGCTAAACGGTTTTGACTAAATTACTCTGAGACGAAGATCATATGAAACAAGAAGAAATTAGAGAAAAAATGACCATTCTTATTGATAAGTTATTATCAAATACTTTAAGTGAGCAAGAATATGACAAAGTTTTGGATGAAATCAGTCGAATTTCTCCATATCAATATTGGAGTGATTTAATTTTCTGGACTAACGACTACGTTGATGAGATTGATGGAAATCTTAAGTTAAAGCACGACGAGTTTTTTGATGAGGTATTTAACGGTTCTAAATTAAATGAAGAACAGAAAAAACAGAAAATCAAAGGACTGTTGGCACATTTAATAACAAATGATTTTTCAGGTTTGCCGATACAGTCTAGCATCGCTGTAAGCGCTGAAATTGATAGACTATCTCCTGATAAGAATTGGTGGGCAATCCTATATTCGAATACAGGTGTTTTGAATCCAGAGTTTTTGGATAGAGAAGGTGATTTTAATTATGAACTGTTTGTTGAAAAGCTATTTGATTAGCATGAGTTTATGATTTGAGAGCATAGTTTCCATGTAGGGTATCGAACCAGCGAAAGCACCCAATTGTTAGCCAGAGGTATATCCCAGCGGAACCATCTAAAAAGGCTCATTAATAAATTAATAGACTACTCATAGCAGACTACTATATTGGAACCACTTAATGAGCAGTGGTTAGTTTAGCTCTTTCCTTGGCCACATCAGCGATCAGATGCCGTGAGCACTTAGCCATTTTTTGAATATCAGAATAGCTATGACCTGATTCGAGTAGACTAGCGATGATCTTACGTTTTTCAGTATCTTTTCTACGTCCTAAATACTTACCTTCTGCCTTGGCACGAGCAATACCTTGCATCTGACGGTTACGGCGATCCTCATAATCTTTTCGAGCAATAGCTGCGAGCATATCTAGCATCATAGAGTTAATGGCCTGTAATATACTGCTCATAAATTCAGTGCTGCTTTCAGGTTGAAGTGCCATATATGAGGTCGGCAGCTCTTTTGATACGATTGATAGCTTTTTTTCTGATAGCATTCTTTTAAGTGTATCCCAATCAGCTTGGTTCAAACGCGCCAAGCGATCAATCTGCTCAACTAAGATAACATCACCCTTATGAGCATCTTCAATCAGTTGCATAAGCTTGGGTCGCACCAAGATAGCTCCTGATTCATTTTCGACATAGAAAGCGGCAATCTTGTGGCCATGGTCGTTGGCAAATGCTATGAGTTCGCTTTTGGCACGCTTAGCGTCTTGTTCTTTGGTAGACGCTCGTAGATACGCTCTAATAAACATAAGCACCTAAAATAGTCTGTTATAAGTAGTCTGTTAATGGGTTTAGAGTGTAAAATAGCTGGTTCCGCTAGGGTATACCCCAATTTACAATCTTTACTTTGAATCGATAAGTACAAAAATATTTACTGATAATTTTTAGATGATTTACAAGACTCCTTGTAAAGTTGCCATTTTATTGACTTCCAATGGATAGAGCCAACTTATGCAAGAGATCTATTATAATATGAAATATATTCAGCAACTCCGGAACAAATAATACCAATGAAAAAAGTCATTAACCTAAAGCTCGAACTAGAGTAAGGAAGTACTATCAAAGTGAATAACATAGATGCTATTCCTCCAAAAATTAAGATCAGTCCTACTTCTGTTGCTTTATTATTAAATTTTAAAAAGAATAATAATTCTGAAAAAATATAAGTTATAAAAGCTGGAACACAATACACT
>NZ_JBVFXW010000082.1:0-5940 GCF_055522395.1 Psychrobacter sp. TPE 89C | reverse complement strand
TGTTTTCTCACATCATTTTGTGTTTTCTCACATCATTTTGTGTTTTCTCACATCATTTTGTGTTTTTTAAGCTTGTAAGTTATTGATTTTATTGATGTAAAACCTCTCTTAAACAGGATTAAACAGGACCAAACAGGATTAAATAAAAACCATAGAAAATATGGAAATTAAAAAAATTGAAAATGAGAAAGTAATAAAAAGCTGTAATAGACTAAATTTATATTTCAATATGATAAAGCGCATATTTGCGTTCTAAGCACCCTTCTACCTCATTGTTATGAATCGTCCATAATATCAATTAAGATGCACCCAGCGGCATCCTGTGGCTTTCTAGCCATATAGCCGATTGCTACTTCCAATAATATATGCTTAAATAAAATCAGTGTTTGGTAGATGCAAAAAAAAAGAGCTACCGTTTAGGGCAGCTCTCTTCTTTTTAATTAAATATCAAACACTATAAAGTACGGAAAAACCGTAGATACTAATGTTAGATAATTAATACCTGAGAAATATAAATTACTACATTTGATGTATGTTCTCAAGTTAAGTCGCATGATTAACTTTGAACTCACGGTTTTTCCTACTATTTTAATTTAACTTAATAGGAAAAAATTATGAGAAATCATATGGCACTACCGAAGGCTTCCACTCATAAGGGCTATATTTTGTATAGTCTTTTAAAAGGTAAGCACTTACGCAATAAGGGGCTCTTCCACGATATAGACACTTGCTTCTCAGGTTCTAGAATATCAGAGCTACGTGGAGATGGTTGGGATATATCTGATAAGTATATGCACATGACTACCAAAGAAAACAAAGAGGTTCGAGTTAAAGAGTATTTCATTAAACCTAGTCAGATACTTAGCTATAAAAAGTTTGAGAGTATTATTAGATTTATTGAGTTATGCGATAGGATTTATCAGAAATCAGCTTAGAAACTAGTCGATAAGAGTCATATTGACTAGTATATAATAAGAAAACGCCCACTATTGCTAGTGAGCGTTTTTGCTCTGCCGTTACTACCTTTATCCGTGAGGACAGCCGACGGTAGGACAGAATAGAAATCTATTGATTCATATAACTAGAGAAAGACTAAGCCGTTACTACCTTTATCCGTGAGGACAGCCGACGGTAGGACAAAGTACAAAACTACTTCTCTTAGCTAATATAGATCTTATTTTGTATCTCCTATTAATCTTTAAAAAGACTAACAGCAGTACTTAATACATAATCTATTCTACATTAGGCTTTACTATAGTAAAGAGTCAATATGACCTACTATATGTATATACATATCGTGTATATACTAGAATTTTGGAAAAAAAATGAAAAACAACGCTAAAAGTAGTCCAATAGCTGATAAATGGGGCGCTAGAGCTTCATCCTTGGGGTGGGTCGCCATTCCTACATTGCTATTATTTTCACAAAGAGAGCTCAAAATTACATCTGCGGAAATGAATGTTTTGCTAAACCTTATTGTTCATTGGTGGGACAAGTCTGAGATCCCCTTTCCCTCTCAAGCAGCTATCGTCTATAGGACAGGACTTTCTTTAAAAACGGTGCAAAGAGCTTTAACTAGCTTAGAGAAAAAAAACTTAATTATTAAAACAGCAACTTCTCGTTCAGATCCTATTACTAGAGGACGTACAATGTACGATTTATCTCCTCTAGTGGATGAGTTAGATAAGGTTTCAGTCAAAGTGCTAGAAGGTTTAAAGGAAAGAAAAAACATGGTGATAAATAATGCAAATTGATGAATTAATACTTTCCATATCTACACATAGATTGTCGACATATAAACGTCTTTTTAATGAGATTGTATATGAGCCTTCTAAATATGATGAGCACTCTAAGGTGCTTTTTTATCTAGAAATTCAATCTATTTACTCTCACTTTTTCATACCTATGCAAACATTAGAGATAGTCCTGAGAAACAGGATTCATCACTTTCAAAGTGAACATTGGGGTACTAGCAGCTGGTTTAAGAAGCTAATTGCTGAAGATTGTGCTACGGATCCAACTAAAAATGCTTTCGCTACAGCTAAGAAAAATATAGTGAAAGATCTAAGAGAGAAGGGGATTTCGGATCGTGGACCATATCCTTCAGATTTTGTTGGTAAGTTGAACTTCGGTTTTTGGGTTGAGTTACTACAAGTTGACTATAGGTCCACTTCATTTTGGCAGTTTTATGGCTTAAAAGTGTTCCCTAATAAGCAAAAAGTTAAGCTTGGCGAAATGTATGACTTACTTCATAGGATACAAGGAGTCAGAAATAGGCTGTATCACTACGAACCTTTATGGGACACAACAAAGGGCTTTAAAAATATAACTGATTTCTGTAACACATTAGAAGATACTTACTATCTTGTAATTCGACTAATAGGCTATTTATCTTTAGAGCATAAAGAGCAACTTGAGGATCATATATTCTTTTTCGACTTAGAGATAAAGGATTTTAAGAAGAAGTATCAAAAACCCTGATATTGATTGTTTTAGTAGCTAGAAGTATTCAGAAAATAATTCTTTGTCGCTAGGTCGTACTAAGAAACTATCTAGCCCTTTAGCTACTTCATCTTTATCTAATATCCCATCTGCTACCCATTTTTCAAGCATGGCTCCAAGCAAGATTTTTCGCTTACTATCCTGCTTACGATTGAGCTTATTACTAGCCAACTGCTTTCGTTGCCTAATGGCTTGTATTCGATTTTCATTTTGAGTGATATATGTATCGAGCTTATCGAGATGATCTATCATCTCAGTCAGCCATTTATTCTTCTTTGGATTATCTTTCTTAACAGCAGACCGAACCGATCTCACCTCAGCCAATAAACTATCACGGTCAACCAACATCTTAGCTAACTGCTCTTCTAATTCCTTCTGTATTTTAGACACCTAACTTACTCCTTCCCTTGTATAAAACCTAAAAATAGCAGCATAAATAAGGTACAAGGGCGCACTTATGCAAACTATGATAAACTCCCCTTAACGGTGAGCTTATCATAGTTTGCGTGCGGCAAAGGGAAATCCCCCTGCACCCCCTAAAAACCAAAACATTTTTCTGCTGAAAAATGATAAGGAATGAATCAGTAAGTTATGGCGATCTATCACTTATCAGTCAAAACATTCTCACGCAGCAACGGTCAATCTGCTACCGCAGCTGTGGCTTATCGTGCCGGTGCAAAAATTCATTGCGACCATGAAAGGCGTGACCATGACTATTCAAAAAAACATGACGTTTTACACAGTGAGATATTTTTGCCACCCAATGCACCCAGTTGGGCAACTGACCGTCAGCAACTTTGGAATGAGGTAGAGAGAGCCGAAAAACGCAAAAATAGTACGGTAGCAAGAGAGTTTGAGGTAGCGTTACCGAATGAACTCAATGAAGAACAGCGTATTGCACTGGTGCAAGACTTCGCCAAGCAGATCGTAGCAAGACACGGCTGTGCTGTAGATGCTCATTTGCATGATGATAAAGGGTCGTATAAGAGTAAAGAGAACCAACACGCACACATCATGCTAACGACAAGGCGATTAGAGCCAGAAGGTTTTACTAAGAAAACTCGTGAGCTAGACGAAAAGAAAAGCGGTGAGGTGGTCTATTGGCGTGAACAATGGGCGAAGACTGCTAATGAGCATTTGCGTGAATATGGAATAGAGATTGACCATAGAAGTCTGAAAGATCAAGGCTTAGAGCGTGAGCCAACTATTAAAATGGGCGTGGCTGCTAGTGCATTAGAGCGTAAAGGCGTCAAAACAGACCGTGGCGACATCAATCGTGAAGTAGCCAAATATAATAAAGTGCTAGAAACCAATAGTAATGAGAAAATTAACGATATTTTAAGCAAACAGCTTAAACAAGCAACCGAACTTCATAACAAGCTACAGTTTATCAAACGTAGGCTACCCGAAGTCAAAAGAGACATTGTTGAAAAACAGCCTAAGCTATACCAAGCCTTTGATGATCTAGGAATACCAACGGCTGAACCGATTAGGAGTGTTGACCATGAGCAAGAACGAGAAAGAATCGAGCCAGTTAGTGAGCGAGTGGATAGATCGCCAAGCCCTGAGAGCCATTCAAATGAGCGAGGACGAGAATTACCGCCAGTTGGTAGCGTCAAGAGCAACGAATTGGGGCAAAGACATAACAGCGAAGTCCGACCTGCGGATCAAGCAAGCACAAGCACCGCACCTAGAGATATAATAGAACGCCCACAGCAGCCCATAGAGCCAGTTCAACAGCCAAAAGCGCCACAAGAAGCCGTTAAAATACCTACAGCGCCAAATCAAGCTGATGAGATAGACGAAAAGCGGCTAATAGTTAAGGATTTTGTGCATAGATGGAAGGAAATGGCGAAGCAAATACATAGAAGCCAGTTAGATGCGCTACAAGCACAAGCTAAGCCTATCTATGCTGAAATAGAGCGACTAAAAGATAATGAACCATGGAATCCCTTTAAGACAAAGGCGTGGCAAGCTGAGTTGGATAATAAAGTAGCTCAGTATAACGAGGTTAAATCATCGTTTGATGATTTAAAAAATCAGGGCGTAACCGCAGAGCTTATACGAGCAGTTCATGCAGATGAGCACCGTAAAAACCCCACGGAATACCAGAGTATTAGTGCCATGGAAGATGAAATAATGGCGCATGATCAAGAGCAAGTTGAGGTATTAAGAGAACAGCGCCAACAGCAGTTGGTGCTGCAACGCCAACAACGTCAAGAAATGAAGGTAGATGAAATGGATAAGGATATAGATTTATAACAGAATAAATGAACTATCTTCCTTGCTTAACCTTTGGTAGATATGCCTCAAGACCTTTGTTTTTCTTGTTAAAACTTTCTGGCTCTCGCTGTGTGATATTTATCATTTCACGCTTAAATATGTCTGTATTCATTTTGCCCTCATAGCTTAGCGAGGGGTGGTCATTATAATCATTCATAAATTGCACATTATTAACGATTGATTCGATGGTATCTTGTGACAATACTCCACTTTTATTTGCTAGCTTAGCTAAAGTCTTTTTATGAAACTTTAGCGTTAAACTAACGTAAGTGCGCTTAACTTTTCTATATTCAACACTGATCTTATAGTTAGTATTTTCATTAATTTCACTAATAGCAGTTTCTATTACACGCTCTCTAAGCTGACCAAACTGTTTGTACTTATCTTTTACGCCCATAATATAACGGAAGTCATCGAGATCTAACTGTTTACTATATTGATACTGGTTAACCCACATAACAATTAGTTCATATAATCTTATCGCATGAATACTTGATAACTCTGTTATTTCGATTAATTTGTATTTAGTAAAATTAGCTTTTAACTGTGTTAGATAAGGCAAGATATCTTCAGCAAATGCTAAAGTTACCTCGCTACTATCAGGATTAAATAAAACACTGCTAACAAAGCGGGTACGCATCCACTTGTCTCCTTCTAGCTTTATCGTCACCTCTCTATCGAAAAGCCTATTACTTGCTTGCTCTAAATCTCTAAATGCATTGTCTTGAGACTTACCTTTATAAAATAAGTCCTTCATTTCTTGCACAGTAACAGTGAATTTTGTTTGCTTCGATATATCAGCTGTATCTGATCTGCTATCGATTTGGCTAATACAAGCTAATAACAACTCCTTTTCTTTTGTTGTCATTGTGTAAGTTGCTATAACCAAGTCATTAGATTTTACTACCAAATTATCTTTCATATTTATAAGCATCCCTTACCTATACTATTTTCTTCTTCACATCATTTTGTGTTTTTGACTCGACTAACTTAATAACACTAACATAAATATCATGTTAAAACACTTGTTTTTTTAATTGTGTTTTCTCACATCATTTTATGTTTTCTCACATCATTTTGTGTTTTCTCACATCATTTTGTGTTTTCTCACATCATTTTGTGTTTTTTAAGCTTGTAAGTTATTGATTTTATTGA
>NZ_JBVFXW010000081.1:0-6051 GCF_055522395.1 Psychrobacter sp. TPE 89C | reverse complement strand
GGTCTGAGTCAAATAGCTTCTCTTCCTTTACTGAATGTTTATTTCCTAAAGTATCTAAATAAAAGAATTTTACGGAAATATTTAGACTAGTTGGCAGTGTTTTAAAAGTGTACTTACTTTCTGAAATATAACTTGATTTCTCAATAAGCATTTGATTTACATATAGATAAAAGGCATAACGTATACCTTCTAACTTTTCAGTATTCGCAACAATTAGCCCGTCTTGTTCGCTAATATATCTGCTCATATTTTCTATCTGAGCTTCAAACGCTTTATTTTCCAAGTTTATCCCTTCCATTTTTATACCTAGTTACTATCCAATAAAAGCACACAATATCTATATATATCCATCAACATATCTTGCAAGTTGTATTATTGTCTTAACTTCTTTAATCTGCAACTATCTTCCCAAACTATTTATGATCGTAAACCTTAGAGAATGGACTAGTACAAGTAACTTTTTTTGAAACAGCAGTATCTAATGGTAAAAACTGGCAATTTAGGATTTGAAGTCTAGAGGCTGTTTGCCAAGATTCAATTTGGATATTTCTTAAAGATTTGACTCTAATTTGAATAATATCACCTTCATACAAACCAAAAAGACATACGTTATTTTCTAAACTCCACAAGGAAATATCTTCTTCAAGTACTACCTGATTATTTATTAAAATTTGGTACACTAAATAATCTTTCGCCTTACTAGATATGTAAGTATTTATAACAGAAAGGTTCGCGTATCCCATTATCTCTTCAAATACAAATTTGACTTCAGTGTAATAGTTAATTTTTAAAAAATCCATTGGAATATATAACACATTTTTTTGACTTATTTCCCTATCTATTATAGTAGCTAGGTTACTATAAATTCCAAATTCTTTAAAAACCCTCTGTTCTCTTTCCTTCTTATCTCTTATCTGCTCATAAACATTCTTAACATCATTTATACCGTAGAAATTTAGTATAGGATAATTTCTATTAATTAATTCCTTAAACATATAATCTTCTCTTCTTTGGTCGATTCCAAAAGATAGAGAAATATCAATAATTGATCTCATATTAAACGGTAAAAAAGTTTCAAAAGCGGTATCGGTTTCATTAAGAACCTCTGAAAACCATCTACCCATTCTATTTTCCCAATAATAAAAATCTAATATATGATAATCAAATAATTTATCATAGTGTAGCTCACCTATGGACTCAGAGAATCTATTATCCAAAATGTTTTTATTTACCTTAGACTTACTATCTTTAAAAACATTATCGAAAGTATTTTTCACAGAATTGATATGGTTGGGTTTATCTAATTTTAAGTAATAAGCTCTACCAATCTCTAACAAATTTGCTCTAATATGTACTACATCTTGTTCTTTAAAATTATTGGTATAGTGATTAATTAGGAATCGACCATGTCCTTTAATAGAGTTTTTGGAGAGAATCTTTAATTCACTTTCTGTAAAATTATTATCTTCATTACTAAAATATATAAACTTATGATTGATATCTATATCACTAAGAATTTGTTTAACTACTATGTTATCTATAGTCAAAGACTTAACAAAGTAACTCTCCTTATCTTTAGTTCTAAATTCTTTAGGAGAATAAGTAAAAAACCTTATCTTTTCCTTATATTCTTTAACTAACGAGAAACTCACTCTACTATCATTACCAGCAGTTAATGAGAATATTAAATTATTATAATTATTAGTGTAATACTCTAATTGTTGCTTCCATAAATCTTCCACTATACTTAATTTTTTATCTTCAGTTATGTCATTATAGAGATTGTCACAAAAGGGGAAAAACCTAGTAGTTTCTTTAGTAAAAAAATTCAGTAATATATTGGGTAAAATGCTTTTTATGTTAAAGTAAGGTGAAATATTTAAACTGAATCCTAGTTTGGGTATTTCTTCAACTACTGAATCTTTCTTGTAACTATAATTGTCAACTATCATTTCTACATGCGAAACAATTATATTTCTATCGGTGGTATAATAAGCACTACGACAAGCACAAGCGTCAGGATAGAGCTCTACCTTATCTTTATTGCCAATAATAATAACGTATCTTCCTCCTATGAAGTTAAGCGTCTTCAGAAATTCACTATAGTTTTTTCTATATTGCTCTAAGAGGTATGTTAGTAGCTGATCATTATCTATACTATTATGCTGGCCTATACTTACATGTTTAAAGTGTCCATGAATAATTATAAAATCAGTTTCTGTTTGGTAAACTTTGCTATAGGTGTCATGATAGTAGTTAAACTTATCTAGTATTCTTATTAAGTTATAACTCTCGGGTAAGCTATAAAGACAGACATCAGAAAAAGCAAACCCATAAGGATATTGACGCAATATTTTATTCATAATTAATCAATTCTGTATATTTTATAATGAAATTTCATGCTTTTGGAAAAGCATAAGAGCTTTACTAATTTTTTATATTAATTCCTTACACTATAAATTATTCAGCTAGATATTATCTATTTTTTTGATTTTGCCTAGGCTTGTATAGTCAGGTCAGTATAAAAAAGATACAACGGGACTGAGATAAATTTTTTGTCGCCTCTATCTGCGCAGGCACAGCAAGCAGGAAAAATTTATCCCAGTCATGCAGTATGGTGTCGTGTATCCATTTTATTCAGTATCGACCATATAGATCAGAATATTTATTGGCCATTATATTGTGAGTGGTTACCATAACTACAAGTGTGGTAGTAACTTAGGAATAGTGCTTTGAACTTTTTTATTAGATATGAAGATTTTTGGCTGATCATTTGTATCTTCACTGAGTTCAAAACGAGTTACTATTTTGGTATGCTTTAACATCGATGAAGTAATTTTCATTGTAGATGTGGGTTCGTATTTCAAATAACTTTTAGACACCCATCCAATTAAACGGTTTTCCGATTCATAACCTTTATAAGAAGTATAACTAATAGCTTTACTTGAAGATTGAGAAGTTATCCTCATAGACATGTTTTTACTATTCGTTACGTTTACTTCAGTATCGTTTATAATAACTTTAGCATCTGTATCAAAATGCCACCATTGATCTATTCTTCTTGGTACGCTTATTTTTTTGTTAGTAATTTCATCAATAATATAAATTTCAATACCAGGTTTATACACAATAGTTCTCTGATGAATATATTTATTATCACTATGTTCTGCTTCACTTTTTATTATCCAAAAACCATGAACAAGTTGTGGTTGTCCAAGTATGGCATTCCCATAGGCATTCTCCTTATTACGAGATATGTTTTCACCATCAACCTCAATCGTATTGTGAGCTCTTGAGCTTAAGAAGTACTTTCGATACTTATCATTTTGGTAGCTATACTTACCAGAATCGATTAATAAATCTATTCCACCTTCTTGTAAGATAAAAGATAAGTCGTCAGAATGTTTGTGGGCTAAGTCATAAAAAGACCCTTGGAAAAACAAAAAAGAAGACTCATTTAATGGAACCTCCCTTACAGATCTAATCACAGCATAACCGTCAACTAGAGCTCCGATATAGTTACCTGCTTTAGTGTGATAAGGCCATTTTTCCAACGGTACAAGTTTGTTTTTTGGTTTACCAGTAGCTGAGTCTCCAATAGGTACACAAGTATCATTTGGGTAAACTAACCACGACTTGGCATATTCTCCCAACTTGAGAAAATCCAGGGTTTTCTTATCAAGATCAGTCCACCACACAGTTTTTACCATATGTTTGATTTTATTATGAGCAAAAAAATGGTAGTCCGGCGAATGTTCTGTATGAACCCCATGTGACCCTAACTGCGAAACAATCAATTTAGACATTTGCTCATTCGCGTAAACTTTTTTTTCCGTTATATTGTAAGCCCCTACACCACTGTTTCTTAAAATATAAGTTAAACTTTTTAGACCATGTAATTGAAATAGCCCATGATTCCCCGTACTTAACTCTCGTGGATTGATTAAATGTCTCAGATGTTCATGTAATAAATAATCAAGTGCATCAATCTTATGATCTAGACCCATTTCATAACATTTCTTTAAATAAAAACATATTTTTAAAGCCCTTAAACCAGTAGACATATCATACCAAAGCCATTTATTTTTATGGTTTTTTTCAAAATATACCCAGTCATTTATTAAGTTAGATACATAGTTTAAATCTTTTTCATTACCTCTACTAAGGTAACCATCTAACATGCGCCAAGCATGTAACTGGAACATCCAATTTCTATCTTTAAATGGATCATCCAACCAGCCAATTGGAAAATTCAGTTTATAAGGAGAATTATCACTTCTAGGCTGAAAACCTTTACGCTCATAATTTTCAATGATATTGGAATTAGTATTTACTATCTCACAGTCGCTTAACTTTATTAAATCTAATGAATTTCTAGAAAGCTTATATTTAAAGTTATCTTTAATTAACACAGGAAATAATTTCACTATTTTTAATTTGGGATCATCTTTCTCACGAAAAAACACTTTTACAGCTAACTCGTTTTTTCCGTTGTCACTGAAATAAAATATGTGTTTGTTATTATTCCTATAACCACTTCTACTAAAAATTTTATTATTAAGATATAGATAACAAGCACATTCTACATCCTCAAAGTTAATAGAGATATTAACTTTGATTAAAAACCCATCATAACTAATATCTACTATAGCTGAGTTGCTAATTTCTATAATTTCTGCCATTTCCATTGCTTTTCTCATTATCAGCGATCAGCGTCTAACATTAATTGGTCCTTAATAATCTCAGTCGTTTTGATCCAATTGCGCTCCTGTTTAACCCATTCTCTGCCATTTTCTCCAAGCAGGCGTCTTAAACCTTTATTATCTATTAACAACTGCAGCTTATCAGCAAGGTCATTGATATTACCTTTTTCGAATACCAATCCCGTTTCCTCTTCGACTACCATTTCTTTTAGTGCTTGAACACTAGAAACTAATACCGCTTTTTTCATAGCCAATGCTTCTAGAGGCTTCATGGGAGAAACTAGTTCGCATACTGGTTGAGGTTTACGGGGGAATGGGGCGATATCTATGAGGGAGTAATAGCTCTCGACTTCATCAAAGGGTATACGTCCTGGCATAATCAACCAATCAGCGAAACCATAGGTAGTAGCAATCTCACTAATCTTAGCAGTGATGGGTCCTACTTCTTGGCCTGAAGCGTTTTCATTACCAACTAGTAGTAGTCTGAATTGTACACCTTTCATTTTAAGTAGAGCACAAGCCTCGGCTAGGTTATCTAACCCTTCATACTGTACGAAAGTACCTATATAACCAATCACAGGAACATTCTTTGGAATTCTAAGTTTTTTCACTAATTCCATATCGCGTTCTTTTGGGGTAAAGTTTTCTGGTGAGCATGAATTAGGGACCAGCGAAATACTTTCGTTTTCAACCCCTCTTTTCACTAACTCATTGACCATCGGTTGCGTCAGAGTGAATACGTGATCAGCATGTTTCGCTGCTAAGGTCTCAAGCAAAACCTGTACAGTATAGGCAGGTTTTTTTTCAAATTCTGGCTCGCGCGAAACGCGAGTAATTTCCCATAGACCACGTACTTCATAATAGAATGGAATCCCCAATCTTTTTGCCGCTATCAAGCTGGGAATAGCCGTAATATGATTAGATGCCGCTATAACGTATTGAGGGCGGTACTCTAAAAATCGTCTTTCAAGTACATTTGCGGCTTCTGACATATAGTCATAAGGAGTCATCCCTCTACGAGATATTGATAAAGAACGTACATATTTGTACCCATCTATTGTTTCGATTTCTGGTACATCTTCAACGCTTAGCTCATCTTTAATATCTAACGGGAAGCCTGGACGATTAATAACGACTACTTCAAAGCCATGGTTATTTAACCCTTCACATACCCCAAAAGCTCTAGTAGCATAGCCACCGGAGGAATAAGGAAAACTATTATGAAGCACATATGCTACTCTCTTCGGAATAGAATCCACTTTAGTTTGAGGTTCACTCACGATTTGACTTTCTATTAATAAACTATAGGCAGGCGATTTATATATTTTTTCTAATAATAGCTTTTGCT
>NZ_JBVFXW010000080.1:0-6371 GCF_055522395.1 Psychrobacter sp. TPE 89C | reverse complement strand
AAAAAGAGATACACAATTTTATTTTTAATAAATAAAAAGTATCATTAATTTATATTAGGTAATGTTTGGCTAGGATAGCTAAACAGTTGAGTCGTTTCTAGGACAATATATAGACAAGGAGTCACTAATGACAACTACCACCACGATGGCTGAAAACGCCTCGCTTGCTGTACATCAGGATAAGAAAGTACTCACTGCCACCCTAGTTGGCACTGCGATTGAATGGTATGATTTTTTCATCTATGCACAAGCCGCAAGCCTTATATTTGCTCCCCTATTTTTCGCGGAAGTCAGCAAATCTAACCCTATGCTAGCCCAAATCATCGCTTTTGCTACCGTTGGTATCTCATTCCTATTTCGCCCATTAGGCGCAATCGTATGTGGTCGATTGGGTGACAAGTACGGTCGCAAGATGGTATTGGTAACAACCCTGATTTTGATGGGTGCGTCAACGACCTTAATAGGCTTCTTGCCGACTTATGCGCAGATTGGTGTATTAGCACCCTTGGCTTTGGTATTTTTACGTATTATCCAAGGCTTTTCTGCAGGTGGTGAATGGGGCGGTGCGGCATTGTTATCTGTCGAGCATGCACCCCTTGATAAACGCTCGCTATTTGGGGCTTACCCACAGATTGGCGTGCCCATCGGTATGATTTTAGCGACTGGTGTCCTGCTGCTCTTAAATTTGATTTTGGGTAAAGAAGCCTACCTCGAGTGGGGTTGGCGCATTCCATTTATATTATCGATTGCATTAATCATCGTGGGCACCTTTATCCGTCGTTCGGTTAAAGAATCACCAGTGTTTGAAGCCATGCATCGTCGTAAAGCAGAAGCCTCTGCACCATTGTCATTGTTATTCAAAGATCACACACCAACAGTTCTTAAAGCGGCTTTAATCTTTATGGGAGTGAATGCAGGTGGTTATATTCTCATCGCTTTTATGGTGGGTTACGGTCAAAAAGCCTTAGGACTTAGCCCTACTTTAACCATGCTAATCGTAGTTGCGGCTGCTTTCTCTTGGTTAGTATCAACCCTTTGGGGCGGCATGTTAGGTGATAAGATTGGTCGTCTAAAGATTTTTAAATTAGGCTATATCTTATTGTCGTTATGGTCGATTCCAATGTGGTTTTTGATTGATACCAAATCTCCCATTTTATTTATGCTAGCATTAGTGGTTTGGGCTATTCCCCTAGGTTTTACTTATGGTCCATTATCAGCCCTATTTGCTGAAATGTTCCCCGCAAAAGTGCGTTTTTCAGGGGTATCCATCAGCTATGCATTAGGTTCCATTATTGGTGGTGCATTCGCTCCGATGATTGCGCAATGGATTATGGCAACTTATCAACAGTCATGGATGATTGGTTTGTATATTACTATCGTCTCATTAATTTCACTATTCACACTTTACACGATTAAAAAAGACCCACAAGGCGTTGATCTATCTCTCTAAATAAATTTAGAGAGATAGCGGGAAAGGTCACCATGTAAATGGTATAAAAATTTTCTCAGCATACTACAAAAAATCAGCCTCACCTCACCTTTAACGGTTAAAAAGCTGACTAACTGTCGTATTACTATATTTGGTTGACATACATTGACATGGTAGAGGATGTTCTAAGTCACCTTTAGATGAATTATATTAACTACTTTATGTTACAACTTGTCATGTGTCAAAACCTTTATTTTCAGATGATATAAAATACGATTATTGTGATTAAACAGCATCGCTATCACGTATTTTATGCATAAAAAAAACACCCTTTAAGCTATGTTTTATATAGCTTAAAGGGTGTTTTTTATCTGTGCTTTTATGTGGGCGAGTAGTTTAAAGTTAGGGTTTGATCTAAAAATATAACTTCCTGCCTTATTGATAATTTTCCAATACCATCCTGCTGTGTGCTGACTCTGAACTCATCTGCTTCCGAATGCCACTAAAAGCTCTAACTACTAAAAACAGGGTAATGCTAAAAGACTTTCGTTAGACAAACGATCGTTCATCAGGTCTAGAGAATAGCTGTTTTTTTAGTCGCTATAATGAACTCAGCAGCAAAAAATGCAGTCATTCCGGCTCAAGTTAAAAACCCATAAAAGGATATATCAATGAAATTCTCAAAAATACTCATGGCGCTTCCGTTGTCATTCCTCTCTGTTAGTGCTATTGCAGGTATGGCCGATATCAATGGTAGTACCAAATGTACCATCGTTGATTCTATTATCAAAAATAAAGCCATTGTAAAAGCTTGTACTTACGAGGGTGCCGTAGGAGGAAGTATGAGTTATGCCATTAGTCAGCTGAATTTCAAACTCTCTAACGGCAGTATTTATCGTACCGTGGATGATGCGACGTTTGACTTTAATACAAGTGGAAAAATACAAAACTTAAAAGAGACTGTCTTACTCAATGGTAGGACAGCCGAGGTTGTAAGACTCCATCATAAAACATTTAAAAAAATCTCTGATAAAGACATAGACAGTCGCTATGAAAGCATAAAACCTGACTTTTCTGATGTTTTACAGTGTTTCAAATACGTTAAGCAAGACGCTGCGTTCTGCGTGTCTTATGAGTTTATCAATAGAATATCTTAATCGTTATTTGGCCGCCGTTTATTCATTACGCTACACATTAACTAGCTACACTTATCTATTGGAGTCATTATGAAATTAATTCACCTACCCTCTTTGGCATTGTTAGCAACTGTGTCTTTATTGTCTGCTAATACACTGGCTGCACCTAGATCATCTTGAGATATTTTCTTATAAACGCTGAGAAATTGCATGATTTACTCACTCTATAATGTACCAGGGAAAGTATTAATTAGTTCCCCTTTTCATCGTAAACGCCAAGCGATTAGTCTGTCAATAATTTCAATACATTCCTCTTGAGGTAATATGAATTCATCCATATCCA
Organism: Psychrobacter sp. TPE 89C; assembly: GCF_055522395.1. NCBI lineage: Bacteria > Pseudomonadati > Pseudomonadota > Gammaproteobacteria > Moraxellales > Moraxellaceae > Psychrobacter > Psychrobacter sp. TPE 89C. The sequence goes on along the minus strand of NZ_JBVFXW010000080.1, from coordinate 3,463 downwards.
TTGCTATTAAGCTGTGTAGATCACTCTGAAGTTCATAAGGTATCTCGTTAGAATAATCGAGCAGAAATTTCATAGCGCGTATTGATACCTTAGTAGGTTGGTAGTCAGCCAATATATGTCTTCTCAATTCTAATAACTCAGCTTTTATAAGTTCATTCATATTCTCACCTTAAAATTACCCATTGTAAATACAGTTTACCCTAGCGACCTAGTTCCTTACCTGTCGGTGGATAATGTTGCCCAGTGTAGTGGTCAACTAATTTAGGACACCCGATAAGAGGTTTTATTAAAGTAGCGTCTCTCTGCTTCAGCTGGTGTTAAATAACTGTTGAAAGTATGCGGTCTTACGGTTTGATAATAGCCCCAGATATAGTCAGTAATAGCACTCTTAGCCTCAAAGATATCTTCATAACCACTTTTTGGCATCCATTCCGTTTTAAAGCTTCTAAAGAAGCGTTCAGTTGGGGCGTTATCCCATGAGCGAGGATTAGCAAAGCACTGCTTTGCCCGAGTGCAAGACGGAGGGCTATGCCCGTAGTGGATTACCTTTTCGGCTCATACTTTGCTTCATACCATCACAACTAGCCACGGATTCAGCGAACGCTTTACTAGTATAATGCGTGCCTTGATCTGAGTGAAACAGCACTTCACTGGGTCTAAGTCTCGTCTGATATGCCATCTGTAGTGCTTTAGAAGTCAGCATACTGTCAGGAGAATCTGAGACAGCGAAGCCCACGACACGACGGGCAAACAAATCTAACACTACGGCTAGGTAGCACCAGCCGCCTTTAATACGAATATAAGTCACGTCACCCGTCCAGACTTGATTGGGCGCATCTGGGCCAAACCTGCGGTCTAATATATTGTTATGGGTTCTATGCGCTTGATCAGCGTGCTCATACTTGTGTGTCTTAAGCTGGCAGCTGACCAGATTCATTTGCTCCATAAGCTTGGTGGCTAAGTAACGCGTCAGTCTGGTGTTATGCTCATTCCATAAGATAGCGGCAATGGTACGAGCGCCAGCCGATTGCTTGGAGTCGTTGAATACCTGACGTATCAAGGCTTTGAGTTTGACACGTTCAATATCAATTGGCTTAGTCTGCATGCCATAATAGTAGCTGCTTCTAACAACACCAAATAGGTCGCATAGCTTACGCTTGCTCAGTCGTTTGTCTTGCTCTACAAGCTTGCTGATCAGCGATAGACGTTCAGGCTGTCCAAGGCTAGCAGAGCGGAAGCCTTTTTTAGAATGTCGCGCTCCATAGTGAGTCGTTTAACTTGTTTGCGAAGCTCTTGGAGTTCTCTTTGCTCATCGGTGAGGGCTAAACCTGTAGCTGGCGCAATGCCTTGCTGCTCTTTTTTATACTTGCGTACCCAGTTGTCTAGGGTGGAGACTCCAATCCCTAGCGACTCTGCTACTTCTGCAACTTTGCGCTTGTGATCAACGACTAAGCTGATAGCTTCTAACTTGAATTCTCGGGTATATTCTCTGCGTTTGCTGGTCATACTATGTTCCTTCTTTTGGGCTAGTATAACCTCTTAAACATGGTCCGATTTAATTATGCCACTACAGAGCAAGCTTTACAGAAATTATGGCAACCAGTCTGGTTCATCATCCCAAAACTGCTTTGGAATAGCGTAGTTTCCGTTTTCGATAACTGGAAGCCAACCATGACTATTATAGAACAAACTCAATGATAGAACTTTGTAATTAGTTTCTTCTATATGCTGTATAGAGATAAGCCCCTGTGCATAATATGCATACTCCCCACCTACACCAACTGGAGCTCTTGCACTAAAATCTTCTATTGACCAACCTTTAAGATTTCCTTCTATTTTAGTATGAGTACTAACAAACTCTATCGTAAATTTACCTGCCTTTAATTTACATAAGCAAGGAACGTCAACAATATTTTGAAAGGGTATAGGTTCACCAATACTAATTACTTCACTAGAAAAATCAACTTTAATTATCATGTTATTTGCTCCTAATTATAACTGTATTGCCAGTGAAACTGCTCTCAAATGTATTTATAGGACTAAAGTATTGAATATTATTAGGGTCACGTATTGCTACAACACTTTTTCCATATCTCTTAGTAATCCCATCTACAACAACAAAGTGAGGAAATCCGTTTTTGCCTGCTATTTGTACAATTACAGGAGTGCCCTTAGCAGTATATCGAGCAATGTCATTAACTGTTCTGTTAGGGAGGGCAACAGCGTCAACACCTTGACTTTTTAGTAAATTCCTCACATCTGTGTAATAAATTCCATCAGCCGTCATCGGAGATTTCTTAATCAATTTCTCTATCGGCACATTCTTACCTAGAGTGTCTAAAACCATCTTAGCAGAGTTTGGACCACAAGTTGGGCACTGTCCTTGGTTAACTATTAATCGACTACCATTTCTTGGTATAGCATCTTCAAGTAACGGATGGTTAGAACCTGCTCTTTGAGCTGCTTGAGTTGTTGACGTTGAATACTTACTAGCTGATGTAGAACTTGTTTTTTTGATGGGAATGGGAGTTCCATTACCATCTACTCTAACTGACAAACCTAAACTGGTAAATATCTGAATCTGTGTAGCTTGAGCCTTTTTAACTTTTGCAGGATCCCCACTAGCTAGATCTTCATAAGATTTAATTATAGCGCGTCCAGTATCACCATTTCCCATTTTAATAAGCACTTGGCCAATAGCAACACCCTTGGCGTTATTGCCAACTATAATGGTTACATCATCGTTATATTTCGTACTGTTCGCCCATCGTAAGGCATCTTCTATTTCTTGCAGAGTATAAGATTTACCATCTGCTCTTTTCCACCCTTGTTTTTTAGCTTTTTCAAACAGTACTTTAGCTAACTCTTTTTCTTGTGGATGCAACTGTCTATTATTCGCATCTACATTCATAGCGGCCACTATACTTGACGTGTCTAAGCCAACTGCAGAGCCTGTACCTAATAGCGCCAGACTTATCACACCATTTGCTGTGCCTTTAGCGATATCTTCACTCATACCGTTAGCAACAAGTGCATCTGAAATTTTCTTTTGCAAATTATCAAGAGTAGGCGCAGCAGCCATACTGCCTGTGGTTAAAGCCCCTTCTACGCTACCCGTCCCCAAGGCACCTAAAGCGGTATGAGCTGCTACTCGGTAAATACCACCTTCATCCCATTTTTTAATAGCTTCTAACTTTTCATCAATACTAAGAGTAGTATCATCTTTGATAGCATCAATACGGTTTTGTGAAAACTCAGCCACTGCCTTCGGCGCTTCTTTACCAAACTCTTGCGTAATCTGCGTCTGCGCCCCAAGCTCCTCATTCACTCGGTTGGCATCAAACACACTCTCAAGCTTACCGCCAAGGGCTTCACGTTTCTCAGTGGTGAGCATGCCTTGTGGATCATTATAGCCACTGACACCACCTTTGGTGATACTGCTATCACTGTCACTATCTGTGCC
>NZ_JBVFXW010000079.1:0-7082 GCF_055522395.1 Psychrobacter sp. TPE 89C | reverse complement strand
ATACTATAAGTGTTTTATACTTTATTTAAAGAAATAAAAAACGATTTTAGAAAAATCTAAATATACCATTAAAAACTATTTAAATTGACGAAGGTAGCTTTATGACCACCACACAACCAGAACCAACCAATGAGCAACGCCGTATTATTTATCAAGCCCGCCGTGGACTCAAAGAGTTAGATTTTTATATTGATCCTTATGTCAAAGAACTATATTTGACAGCGTCACCTGAAGAGCAAAACACATTTGCAGAAATGTTGACTCACGAAGATCCTGATTTATTAGATTATTTCACCAATCAAAATCGTCCAGAAAACGAAGACATATGGGCGCTAGTGAATAAAATTAAAACATGGCGTCATACCAAAGATTTGGCTTAATGCTTTATATTTACTGTGGCACTCAAATATGACTATGGCAACTTCATTACGTATTGATACTGCTATTCAGCCTACTAGCTATTTGCGCGTATTGTTTTATATGAGTTTGACGAGTGCTATGGTTATACTTGCATGGCTAGCTTCTCTAAACGTATGGCAGTATGTCGTTATCTTAATAGTGACAGCAGCGGTTACTGGGTATTTGATATTATCACGGCCCGTACTATTGCATATGAGCCAACCGCCCCTGAGTCAGCGTGTTGATAGAGGGTGGCAGCTGATGATTAGGACGAGTCGCGGTGATGAGCTGTGGCAGGCACAAATGGTCAATGTCCATAATTATCGGTGGGCGATGAACTTTGAGTTCGATATTGTAGAACCCTATCAACGTTCTCTATCAATGACCATATTTCGTGATCAAGTGAGCGCCAAGCAATGGCAAGAATTGAATATTTTAGCCAATGTGAGCTCTGCTAAAAGCAAGTAGGTGGTTATTATTTCAGTCCTTGAATGGCCGTTTTGGTATTTTAGCTCTTTCAATTTTAGCTTTTCGTCATAAGGTTGATGAATGACCACAGGCTATAACAAAAAAAATCTCTCGATCATGAAAGCAGTTTCTTATGTCACAAGATAATAATGAAGTATAAAGTTTAAAAGTCCTGTACAGTTGTCAGATACTGATTAAACTTTAGTATGTTAAAACAGAGTGGTGGTTCTCTGATGATAAATAATATGATGAAAAAAAGGAGTAGAGTATGAGCTTGTTAGGGAGTTTAGTGAGCCAAGTTGCCCGTAGTGCGATGAATCCAGAAAGTACACAGCGTAATTCTACCGATCAAAGCGTGAACTCGCGTGGTACTGGTGGTTTGGGTGATATATTGGGCAGTGTATTAGGTGGAAGCAATCAGACAAGTGCTAATAATTCACAAAATAATCGTCAGGCCGATAATGGTTTTGGTTTGGATGATATTCTGGGTGGTCTGACGGGAAGCACTCAAAGCGGAGGTATGAGCTCAGGTGCTGGTGGCTTAGGAGATATCTTAGGCAGTGTATTGGGTGGTGGTCAAAAGCAAAGTGGCGGCTTTGGTGGTAAAGGCATGCTGATAGCTGCATTGATGCCAATGGTACTTAGTTGGATCAAGCGCAATGGCGGCTTGAGTGGTGCACTATCAAAAATTACTGCTATGGGTCACGAAAGCAAAGCACGCTCTTGGATGAGTAGTCAAGAAACTAACGATAACCTTGATACTAATGATATCAATCATTTGTTTGATGAAGATGAAATCAAACAAGTAGCTGCGCATACCGGTGCCAATGATGCAGAAGTACGTCAGGGTCTCGCTGAACTACTGCCTGAAGTGATGAATCAGTTAACACCAAATGGTAACTTAGATACTGAAAATGAAGCCAATGAAGAGATTGAACAAATCATTAGCCAATTATCTAACCGTCTTGGTAATTTCAAATAGTCTCTTATAAAAAAATTGCTATTTGCAAAATTAGACATATCGGTGAAAATATAACAAAAAAACAGCCTGTCACTAGATGGGCTGTTTTTTTATGGCTTATATATATGAATATCATATTTAGCAGAACAGTTGTCACTAACTTGTTTTTTAATCTAAATATATATGTTAAAAACAGTAAACAATAACGTAAGAATTCTATAAATCTTATAAAATAGCTAAGATGACAACTTAAGTGATGACGGTAATACCTGTCACACTAAGAGTATTGAATGAAAGGTATATCCATTTGTTCGTTCAATGATTTTATAAGGATTATTATTTATGCCATTTAAGCCTGTTCAAGCGGCTATCGCTATTTTAGTTGGTTTGATAATTTGGTTTGTCATCCCAGTGCCGACGGGTGTCACACCAGAAGCGTGGCATATGCTGGCACTATTCATCGCGACCATTGTTGCTATCATAGGAAAGGCATTACCTATTGGTGCTATTGCTATTATTGCCGTGACTTTAGTGGCACTGACAGGCATCACAAGTGATAGTCCACAGCAAGCCATTAGCGATGCCTTATCAAGCTATTCAAGCCCTTTGATTTGGCTAATTGGTATTGCAGTCATGATATCGCGTGGGTTGATAAAGACAGGATTGGGTCGCCGTATCGCTTATTATTTCATCTCTATCTTTGGTAAAAAAACCATTGGCGTGGCTTATTCTTTAGCTGCTGCTGAGCTGATGGTCGCACCTATCACACCATCTAATACGGCACGTGGTGGCGGTATTATTCATCCGATTATGAAATCCATTGCACAAAGCTTTCATTCGACGCCAGAAGAAGGGACTCAAAATAAAATTGGTCGCTATTTGGCGATGGTGAATTATCACGCCAACCCTATTACTTCTGGTATGTTTATCACTGCTACTGCGCCCAACCCTTTAGTCGTAGAGCTGGTGAATAAAGCGACTGGTGGTGATATTCAGCTGTCGTGGACGACATGGGCAGTGGCGATGTTTATCCCTGGTATGCTGTGTCTGATAGTCATGCCATTAGTTATTTACCTGATTTATCCTCCTGATGTCAAAGCAACACCTGATGCCAAAAAATTCGCAAAAGATAACCTAACAGAAATGGGTCAAATCAGCACCCACGAAAAGATAATGCTCGGTGTATTTGGTCTTATGTTGGTATTGTGGGCTAATATTCCTGCGTTAATTTTGGGTGAGCAGTATAGCGTTGATGCCACCACAACCGCCTTTATTGGCCTGACGACATTGATATTGACTGGTGTATTGACGTGGGATGACATTCTAAAAGAGAAGTCTGCATGGGACACCATTGTTTGGTTCGGTGCACTTATTATGATGGCCGCTTATCTGAACAAGCTTGGTTTGATTAGCTGGTTCGCGGGCAATATTGAGTCTCTCATTGGGACGACTGGGGTAGGTTGGATAGGCGCAGTGACAATTCTGACCTTAGTCTATCTATATATACACTATTTTTTCGCTAGTACTACCGCTCACATTACCGCGCTATTTGCCGCATTCTATGCGGTTGGCCTGACATTAGGCGCGCCACCAATGTTATATGCCTTAATCTTAGCTGCAGCGGGTAACATCATGATGACGTTGACCCATTATGCGACTGGTACGGCACCGGTGATTTTTAACTCTGGCTATGTGACGCTAAAAGAGTGGTGGAGCATTGGTGCGATTATGAGCGTGGTTAACTTAGTCATTTGGATAGGTGCTGGTTTAATTTGGTGGAAAGTGCTTGGCTATTATTAATAATCCATCTAAATCTATAGTCATTCCACTATAAAAGTATTACTACGTTAACCTCGCTTGAAGTATTTAATATACATCTACACTCGTTTGCCTTGTACTACTTTTAAATTGAATTGACTACATTGTTTTACCTAGGGCGTGTCTTCATTTTAAAAATGGTGATAAAAATTGCCGTCAAACAAGAAAAATAGCTAGTTAATATCTGGATATTAACTAGCTATTTGACGTAGTTTGGCAAGATTTAGCCCATTTAGATTAATATCGAGTGAATTGGAGACATGCCCTAGTCAATATATAGGTGAGTGTTGGCTAAAAACGCTCATCTAACGTGTCCAGCGTATAGTTAAGCGCGGCAAAACATATATCAGTATTGAATCCTCTATATTGTAGAAACCGCAGCTGCTTGGCTTTGTCTTTTTGTTCAATAGGTATGTCATCGCCGTATTTTTTGGTACGTGCTGTCACAGCCAGCTTCAGCCAATCTACACCATCAACCAAGTTCTCATCATTGTCATCTACAAACTCGCTAAATTCCTCTGACTCAGTATTAGCCATATCAATCAGCTCATCGATATTACCGGGCATAGTAATCTTCTTACGATAAAATTCTTGCTTAATACGACCGCGTCCACGGCCTTTACGAATATTTTCACGTATTAGCATTAGAGTAGTGCGGTAATCGCTTTGATAGCCTTTCTCCTCGAATTCATCAAGGAGCGCATCAACTTTCTCTGGATCTTGTTCCTTATCGATAAGTTTCTGCTTCAGCTCAGCTTTACCATACTCACGGCGCGATAAATAATAAAATGCCAACCAACGTAAGCGGCTTTCGGCTTTAATCGCATCGATCTCTGCTTGTTTCTGTTCAGGTGTACGCAAATAAGCTTTGAGAGCAGCTGGTATATTATCGTTTTGATTGTCTATGTCATTATCATCAATAGTCGAAAGCTCAGCTTCATTTTTTGATTTTGTAAAAGACGGATTAGTGCTATGACCAGTATCTGTTGCTAAGCTATTATCTGTCTCATCTCCATGAACGCTATGTTTGACCTCTGCTAGCATCTCTTTGATACTTTGCGCTTCAGGTGGCAGATAAGTAGGCACATCACTAGGCTCAGGGCTGAAGTTAGCCGCTGGATGGAAGCGTTTTTCACGTTTCTGACGCTTTTTAGGTTTGGAGGATTTTTGATTGATAGAGGAAGAGAAGAGTGGGTCGCTCGAGTCTATATCAGTAGTAGAGTCACTAATTAATGCGTCACTGGTCGACGAGTCATTGGCTATAGCGTTATTTTTATTTGAATAGGTAGGTCGCTTGCCATTTTTACGAGGTTTGTGCGGCTCATCTTTGTATGTGTACTTAGCAGGCTTAGTATATTTTTTTGGTTGGGCATTAGGAGAACTCGCTGAATCGGTGTCCGATTCAGCGAGTATTTCAGCTAAGGTTTTAATTTTCATAATAAATCATGATAATCGATAACAGTTATTGATCGTTCCGTTATTGTACAGGTTCAGCGCCTGATTTTTCATTGGCCTCGTCAGTCTTTTTATCTTTGGCACTCTTTTTTGACCCCAGTTTTTCGTCGCGAATCTTATCTTCGATTTCTTGAGCAATCACAGGATTCTCTTTTAAGAAAAGCACAGAGTTGGCTTTACCTTGACCGATTTTTTCGTCGCCATAGCTATACCAAGAGCCTGCTTTACCAACGGCTCCAATCTCAACGCCCAAATCAATGACTTCGGCTAAGTGATTGGTACCTTCGCCGTAAGTGATTTCAAATTCGGCTTGACGGAATGGAGGTGCCATTTTATTTTTGATGACTTTCACACGGGTTTGGTTACCGATGATTTCATCACCGTTTTTGACTGCACCGATACGGCGAATATCCATACGTACAGAGGCGTAGAACTTCAACGCGTTACCACCAGTTGTGGTTTCAGGGCTACCGAACATCACGCCGATTTTCATACGGATTTGGTTAATAAAGACCACCATACAGTTAGAGCGTTTGGCATTACCTGTAATCTTACGTAGTGCTTGGCTCATCAGACGTGCTTGCAGGCCCATGTGTGAGTCGCCCATCTCGCCTTCAATCTCAGCACGCGGCGTCAAGGCTGCAACTGAGTCAATAACGATCATGTCGATGGCCCCTGAACGAACCAACATATCGGTGATTTCAAGCGCTTGCTCACCATTATCAGGCTGAGATAGCAATAGCTCATCAGTGTTTACACCCAGTTTGCGTGCATAGACAGGATCAAGCGCGTGCTCAGCATCGATAAAGGCACAAGTACCACCTTGCTTTTGGCACTCTGCAATGGCTTGCAGAGTCATGGTCGTCTTACCTGAGCTCTCTGGGCCGTAAATCTCAACGATACGGCCTTTTGGTAGGCCACCAATCCCAAGGGCAATATCTAGGCCTAATGAGCCTGTCGATACGACATCGACATCCATGATGGCTGCGTCATCGCCTAAATGCATGATGGTGTTTTTACCAAACTGCTTCTCAATCTGACCGAGTGCTGCTTTAAGTGCTTTGGCTTTATTGTCGTCCATACTAGATTCCTTATTTTCAATCATTAATGTAAAACTATCAATTTCAGTGTTATACGTAATATATTTGTACGATAGAAAGTAGTGGCTCAATAGGGCGGGTTGCCACTTGAATAGGAAGAAGCGTTCAGCATCTACCTAGGATAAATAGGTTGTCATATAGATGATACAGACAGTAATAGTTAATATGTCACCTTACTATACAGTAAAATTAAATCGTGAGATAAGCAAAAATAAGTTCATAATCATCATATGTTGGCATGGCTATTAAGCCTTACTGTACCTGCATGTCACGAACATTTTCTCTTGAGTACTATTGATTGGGTAGAGTGATTATAACAAATTGCAAAGGCCATTTAGTGGGTCGAGTGACGATAGACGACATTAACTGTCGTATGATATATAGCTGATGGGTTGCCTAAAATAATGAAAATAGGAACTATTATTTTGGACAATATAATGGTACTGTTTGTCAATAGGCTTAAAGGTTGTCCACAGCAGATAAAGCCTAGAAATTCACGTATTGTGAAACATCGCTAGTGATGAGATTTTATTTTTAAAATATTAAAAATAATTTTAAGTGGTTATCATATTGGTATAAGTGTATGATTTATAAGTATTTTTTAATTGTACAAAAAATGAACGATTTTACCTCACCCTTTAAGCTATCTAGGGAAATCCTTGTCAAGTAGTTACTTATACACAGGGTTATCCACAGCTTATGGGGAGAACTCACCAAACCCTTATAGCATCGATGTTTGCGTAGATTATCGATATAGAATAATGAAGAATTAATACTATTGTCACAATTGACAAAATATATATTTAGCCATAAACCACATGCGAATGGCTATGTTTCACGTATTAATATTTTATAAGTTTTTTTTATAAAAGTAGTGAAAG
>NZ_JBVFXW010000078.1:0-7102 GCF_055522395.1 Psychrobacter sp. TPE 89C | reverse complement strand
GCTAAATTTTGCTAAACATCGTCAGAAATTTTGTCAATATGTTCATATTAACGGCAATTTCTTCCTTGTTTATCTACAATTTTTCTCATTTTAAGCCTCACAATCTAATTGCTGACACGCCCTTGTTTTAACACGTATGACATGATTACATTAAAAAGCCCAGCCACTCATAACGAGTGACTGGGCTTTTTAATTCAATGGTCATCTAGTGACGACCATCTTAATATCTAATAGCAATATCAACCGCCATTAAAAGACATGAACCGCTTTAATGTTGACAAACTCTTTGATACCAAAGCCGCCATGCTCACGGCCATAGCCTGAGTTTTTAACGCCACCAAATGGCAATGCAGGATTGGCAAGACCGTAACCATTGATATAGACCATACCAGTGTCAAACTCTTCACGTGCTAGGCGTACTGCTTTGTCTGTATCTTTTGAAAATATTGCACCGCCTAAACCATAGCGACTGTCGTTAGCGATACGTAAAGCATCGTCTTGGTCTTTTGCGCGAATGAGCGAAGCCACAGGGCCAAACAACTCGTCATCATAGGCAGGTTGACCTTTCTCAACGTTTTCTAAAATAGTGGCTGGATAAAAGCTGCCTTTGCTATCAGGAACTTTACCACCAACAGCAATCGTTGCACCTTTAGCCACGCTTTGCTCTACTTGCTCATGTAGCTGCTCTTGTAGATCTTTGCGAGCCAATGGTCCGATGTCTGAGCTATCATCCATAGGATCGCCATATTTCGCACCTTCAAACTTCTCAACAATACGCTTGCGGAATTCGTCGTATACACTATCCACTACAATGAAGCGTTTTGCAGCGACACAAGTTTCACCGTTATTGATTAGGCGTGCTTGTGTACAAGTTTCTACTGCTATATCTAAATCAGCATCTTCTAATACGATAAAAGCATCGTTTGAGCCAAGCTCTAGTACCGCTTTTTTGATTGCTTTGGCGGCTTGCTGTCCAACGATTACGCCTGCTTTGTCGCTACCTGTGAGCGTCACACCGCGCACTTTATCGTTGTTAATTAATTCCTCTGACTGATCATGACCAATGATAATGGTACGGAAAAGATCATTTGGCAGTTCAGACTCATGAAGTATTTTTTCGATCAATAAACCAGAGCCTGTTACGTTAGAAGCGTGTTTTAGCAGGATACTATTACCTGCCATCAAGTTGGCAATGGTATAGCGTAATACCTGATACGCTGGGAAGTTCCAAGGCTGCATACCATAAATGATACCGATAGGTTGATAGCTGACCAATCCCTTTCTCATGCCCTCAATATCACGTACATCGTCAGCCAATGATTCAACACCGTTTTCAGCAGTATAATCACAGATTGCCTTACACAGATCAATTTCTTGCAAGCTTTGGCTATATAGCTTACCGCGCTCTTCTGTCATCAGTTTAGCCAGCTCTTCTTTGTACTCGATTAGCTTATCACCAATAGATTTGATCGCTCGGCCACGCTCTTCGTGGCTCACAGTGCGCCATGCTAAAAATGCTTCATGTGAGGCATCAACAATTTTATTAACTTCGTCTACGCTCATGTAATCGTAATTTTTAATCTCTTCACCCGTGGTTGGGTTGATAGTAGTAATATCTGACATGTTATTGTCCTTGTTATATTTTATGTTTAGTATTTTCAGTTTATAAAATAAGCGTTGGTTACTGTTTTGTGGCTCAGCATACTCGCCAAACGTTATGTAATAAGTTCTTTTTGTATCATAAGTTCTTATAGCAACCGATCACTCAAATAGGTATCAGCTTGTTGGTGCACTGCTTTCTATCCGTGGTCATCATAACAAGGTAATTTGGCTAAGAGTTTTACAAGATATGAAGAAGTGTGCATAAGATGTTAAGAGTGTGGCTATCTTATTAATTACGCTTAAGTTGTAAGCAGTTTGAGTTATGGGCGAGGTATTTGAGTAAATTTAGACCAATAAAAAACCAGCCCTGCGGCTGGTTTGATAAAAAATTTATCTGTCTTAAAAAAGAATCAATTTAAAATAGATGGTTCATCACGGGTATCTCCTGCGGTGGGTTTTCTTCTTCGTCAACGATTTGACGAGCCACATGCATGATAAGTTGGCGTAACCAACGATGAGCTGGATGATGTTGCAATAACGGTGACCATGCCATCGTCAGCTCAAACTCAGGAATGAAGAATGGCGGCTCTTCCATTTTGATACTATCGTTATTTGCCTGCATTTTTGCTACACGTGTTGGTAACGTTGCTACCAAATCTTTATTAGCAGCAAGCATGGCTGGCATTTGATAATGACGAGTGAAGACACTGATTTGACGTTTTTGTCCGAGGCGTTGTAACGCTTGATCGATAGACCCTAGCCCACCTGATTTTTCAGGATTTACCCCGAAGCCCACACCCATACCGGTTTTTGACACCCAAACATGCTGTGCTTTCAGATAGTTTTTTAAATTAAAACGATTGGCATAAGGGCTGTCAGAGGATAGTAGACAACTAAAAGTATCACGCCACACCAACACTTGGTGAAAGCTCTGTGGTATCTCATTAAAGCGATTAATCGCTAAATCAACGCGCCCCTGCTCCATATCCCGATAAGAGACGTCCGATGGTGTCAAGAAATCCAAGATAACATTGGGTGCTTCTGAGCGTAGTGCTTTGACCAGTTTAGGAACTAGCGTCGCTTCCGCATAGTCTGACGTCATGATACGAAACACACGAGACGTGCTATAAGGACGGAATTCAGTACGCGGCTCTAACACCTGTGTCAAATCTGCCAGTATCTCACGAATACGAGGTTGCAATTCTAAAGCCCGCTCTGTTGGCGTCATACCTTCAGATGATCGAACCAATAAAGGGTCGTTAAACAATTTGCGCAGACGACGCAAAATATTACTCATCGCAGGTTGGGTAATGCCAAGCTGCTCAGCTGCACGAGTGACATTTTTCTCTCGTAACAACACATCTAGATGTACCAATAAGTTTAAATCTACCCGCTGCAAATTCATATATAGTTCTCTTGGCCTTTGGATAAGTGCCGTTATAAGCTTGGCATTTTTGGTGCTGTTCTAACAATTTATAGTCTATAACAGTGTAATTCTGCTACTTTTTATCTGATTTTATGCGATATCTGCTAAGTATAACCCAAACCGTCTAACGTAAGGTACTGTTATATATGAATTATAACTAAAGAAAATACCCAAGATAATAATCATAAATTAGATAAATCTTGGTAAGGCAGTTATAGTAAGTCTCATAGGATGACTTGTAACGCAAACGATACGGCTTAGTTTTATAGACTGGCTACATTCATTTGACCGACACAATTATATAGTATATTGATGGTCTTTATCGGTAGCATCATACGATCAATTGATTGCTTAAAAGACCGTTATGGTCATTAGACAATGACTATATCTATCGCACAAACTGTTTATTATTGTAACATTTCTTATTGCCGATAATGACATCGCCACTCAATAAAGAAAGCAAGTGCCTTAGAAATATATGAATAAGCTCAGCAACCTTTTATACATTGCCCATTGTTTTTTCACTACCAAGTTCTAGTAATTCTCTTGTATTAGTGACTAAGTTTGTTTAGGGTAAATAAGGCTTTAACTGATAGCTTGTAATTCTGTCTGACCTTATGAGATGTCAATAGCACTAATATAAAGTCTAAATGTATACCTTTTCAGTCATACACAATCGTCATTATTTTAGCACTTAACTTATTTGTTTTTACACCCCACCAAGGAGACATAGATGTCAACTGCATATAAATCAGCGATCGACTTAGTACGTGAATTGAAGCAAAAGCACGGTAACTGGCAGAATATTAGCGAAACCGATGCGGCACGTATGATGTCACAAAACCGTTTTAAAACGGGCTTGGATATCGCAAAATATACTGCAAAAATCATGCGTCAAGACATGGAAGACTATGACAATGATACGTCTCAGTACACACAGTCTCTAGGTGCATGGCATGGTTTTGTTGCACAACAAACTATGTACGCTAAAAAGAAATATTTTGGCACGACTTCTAAAACTTATATCTACTTATCAGGCTGGATGGTTGCAGCTCTACGCTCTGAGTTTGGTCCACTACCTGACCAATCTATGCACGAAAAAACATCAGTACCTAAGCTAATCGAAGAAATTTATACTTTCCTACGTCAAGCCGATGCTAAAGTATTGAACGATTACTTCCGTGAGCTAAACGCTGCTGAAGAAGCTGGTCAAGATACTTCAGCTATCGTAGAAAAAATCGAAAACTTTGATTCGCATGTTGTGCCAATCATCGCTGATATCGATGCAGGTTTCGGTAACGAAGAAGCCACTTACCTATTGACTAAGCAAATGATCGAAGCAGGTGCTTGTGCCATTCAGGTTGAAAACCAAGTATCTGATGCTAAGCAATGTGGTCACCAGGCTGGTAAAGTAACTGTACCGCATGAAGACTTCATCTCTAAACTAAACGCTATCCGTTATGCATTCCTAGAGCTTGGTGTTGAAGACGGCGTTATCGTTGCTCGTACTGACTCTGAAGGCGCATCACTCACGCAAAAAATCCCAGTATCAAATGAGCCAGGCGATTTAGCTTCTAAATACATCGACTTCATCGAAATGGAAGAAGTTACTTTAGAAAATGCTCAAGAAAACGACAGCTTACTTAAGCACAACGGCAAACTAGTACGTCCAGTTCGTCTGCAAAATGGTCTATATCAGTTCCGCGAAGACACAAACATTGACCGCGTTGTACTTGACTGTGTGACCGCTCTAGAAAACGGTGCCGATCTACTATGGATTGAAACACCAACGCCAGACGTAGAACACATCAAAATGATGGTTGACCGTATTAAAGAGCAACAGCCTAAAGCGAAGCTTGTATACAACAACAGCCCATCATTCAACTGGACGCTTAACTTCCGTAAGCAAGTGATCGCCCAGTGGGAAGAAGAAGGCAAAGACATCTCTAGCTACAATAAAGATGACTTGATGAGTGCTGATTATGACGGTACTGATCTTGATGCAGCAGCTGATGTTGCAGCTAAGAACTTCCAACGTGATGCGTCACGTGAAGCCGGTGTATTCCATCACTTAATCACGCTACCGACTTACCACACGACTGCTCTTAGCGTTCATGAACTTGCTAAAGGCTACTTCGGTGAAGAAGGCATGCTTGCTTATGCAGCTGGTGTACAACGTAAAGAAATCCGCGAAGGCATCGCTTGTGTTAAGCACCAAGCAATGGCCGGTTCTGACCTAGGTGATGACCACAAAGAAATCTTCTCTGGTGACAACGCACTTAAAGCTGGCGGCGGCAAGAACACAATGAACCAGTTCTAATCACCGACTCTCTATAAGTCATTGCTAAAAAAGCCGCCCTACATAATGTAGGGCGGCTTTTTTATGGCTGTTTATTGATATTCTGTTATTGTGAGCTTTTTAAGCATCCATTCTAGGGTGTGTCCTCATTTTAAAGATGATGATAAAAATGAGATAAATTGCCGTCAAACGAGGAAAATAGCGCAGATAATATCAGGATATTAACCAGATATTTGACGATGTTTGGCAAAATTTAGCTATTTTTAGCTCATTTAGAGGACACTCGTTTGAATTGAGAACACGCCCTAGTGCTTAGCATCCTTGCTATCAGTCTCTTTAGCACTGTCGGTATTATCACCTACCTGATTGCTCTTTATACCCTCTGAATGATGGACGTCTTGGTTTTCACCCATCAGATTACGTCGTAAGTGTTCTACACGAGGGCTGTGTTTAAAAAACTTACGATAGATCGCTTTTATCATTCTATAAATGAGATAAAAAACACCACCAAGCACCACTAGCCACCACAATTGTATAATGCCAAGTGCAAATGACCTGAGCATACTCCAACCATCTTTGAATGATTTGTTGACTTCGGTGCCAAAACTCGGCCGCTCAGCATCTATCAAAACGTCTAGGTTTTGCGTGGTTTCTTTATAACTGACATCTGGCTGCATAAAGCTCAGATTGATGGTGCTGTATTTAACTTTATCGGCGATATCCATTTGCTCAAGCTTTGCCAATTCTTTTTGGCGACGTGCTGCATAAGTAGCGGTGATAGCATCGACATTACTACCCTGATCTTTATCATTTTTACTATCGAGACGCTCTTGACTGAGCTCATCCGCCATATCGCTATTCAACTGACTTGCCAGCTGCTCACGATAAATATCCAAAGTAACGTCTTGTGCCGTGAACTCCTGACCATTCAAAAAAGCCACTTGCTGCTGCATTTGCTCCAAGAACTTATTGACGTTGACACGAGGAACCCGAACCGTCATTTCAGCTTGGCGATTATAGGTTGTGATTGTAATATTTTTATCGCCTTGGACAAAGGTTCTATCACTACGTGGATAGTTGCTAATATTACTGAGCGCCACATAGCCACCCTGCTGCCGTGTCAACGTCTCAATAGCAGCGCTACTCTTGACCACGTCTTTGACAGTAAAGTTTGCACTGGCATTAATCAGCAGCTCTTTACCTTGTATTTGGATATTAGCGGCCTGACTAGCAAGTGTCTGCTCACTACTCTCTGATAAGCTCTCAACCGTCAACTCATTGGCTTGATTGCCAGCCTCTGATTCTAGCTCTGCAACAGCTGATTGCTCAGACATCACGGTATTTATATCAGCACTAACGTCTTTTTCATTCGCATAGTCACTTGGCTCCTCTGAGGCACTTTCTGCATATTCCTCAGATTGACTACAGCCACTCATCAGTAATACAGACCCGAGCATTGCCGCTGCTATAGATAATGACAAACGATTGAGTGGTGATGATGTTTTAAGCTTACTCATCATAGAATCGTGCTGCCTATCAAAACCAACCTGTTTTTTCAAAAGACTGCTTGCAGATATCATCTGGATTTCTCTCATATTAAATATACTTTTGTTCAATATTTTCTCAATTATAGCGATAATAAAACAAAAGTGTATTTTTTATAGAAAAAACACCTAGGGTGTGTCATCAATTAGATTGTGAGGCTTAAAATGAGAAAAATTGTAGATAAACAAGGAAGGAATTGCCGTTAATATGAACATATTGACAAAATTACT
>NZ_JBVFXW010000077.1:0-7644 GCF_055522395.1 Psychrobacter sp. TPE 89C | reverse complement strand
TCAATTAGATTGTGAGGCTTAAAATGAGAAAAATTGTAGATAAACAAGGAAGGAATTGCCGTTAATATGAACATATTGACAAAATTACTGACGATATTTAGCAAAATTTAGCCATTTTAAGGCCACTAAATGTGCTAATTGATGACACGCCTGAATTATAAACCCTTTATTTTCAACTTTGTTGCTTTAGGAATCTCACCGTCATGACTGAATTTCCAAACGAATCAGACCACTCACAAAAATCAGCTGATTCAACCGAGCCAGTAGTCTCTCAAGATGGCCAAACTTCAGTTGATGCTGCAGAAGATATGCCTGAATCTCAACAAGAGCAGACAGTGCCTCACTATAAGCGCGATGCAGCAAAAGCTGATAAATCTGCCATGATAAAAAAGGGGCTTCTAGCACTATTTATTTTGATTGTATTAGGCATGGTGGCTTACGGTCTATATAAGAGTAATCAGCACAGTGAACCTGAAGTGATCACCTTACAAGGACAGATGCAAATGCAGCAAACGTCCATCGCTGCAAAAGTACCGGGGCGTATTTCTAAAATCTTGGTCACAGAGGGTGATGCTGTCACCGCTGGTCAACAGCTTATTGAAATGGACTCGCCTGAGATTAATGCCAAAATTGATCAAGCACGTGCTGGCAAGCAAATGGCACAAAGCCAGTTAGATAAAGCAGAGAATGGTGCCCGCCCACAAGAAATCGCTCAGGCAAAAGCGGCATGGCAAGCCAATAAAGCGGCATCGGACTTGGCAGAAAACACCTATCAACGTGTCAATCGTCTGTATGAAGAAGGACTAATGGCACGACAAAAACGCGATGAAGCGTACGCTCAATATCTCGCTACCCAAGACCAAACTGAAGCAGCACGCTTGCAATACGACTTGGCGATGGAAGGCGCACGTAGTGAAGACAAATCAGCTGCCACGGCACAAGTGGCACAAGTCGATGCAAAACTTGATGAAGCCCTAGTCGCAAAAGATGAAGCCAATTTACGAAGCCCAATAGCAGGTATCGTGGACAATGTCATTGTCAATGCTGGCGAAGTCATCGGTCAAGGTGTGCCGTTGCTCACGTTGGTCGATACCAACGACCAATGGGTGGTGCTTAATGTCACTGAGACGTACTTGAACCAGTTGGCGATTGGACAGCAGTTTACGGGGACAATTCCAGCGCTATCCTCGGCAAATAAACCTTATACGAAACAATTTACCGTTTACGCCACTTCGACGTTGTCTGACTTTGCCACTTGGCGTCCGACCAATAATGATGATGGTTTTGATGTCCGTACCTTTGAGGTAAAAGCACGCCCAACGACACCTGATGCACGGATTCGCTCAGGCATGAGTGTCGTTGTGCGCATCAACCCTACTCTTACTAATAAAAGCCCAGAGTAGCCCATGCGCCTGACCAAGCTAAGTGGGGCTTTCTTACGTAGTGCTGCCTATGAGCGACGGTTTTTAGCCAAAAACCCGTGGGACTTAGCCATGGTAGTTTGGATACCATTAGCAACGGTGCTGCTGATTTGGTGGATATTTTCACAAACTCAAATTACGGATTTGCCCATTGGAGTCATAGATCGAGACAACAGCCCAGTTGCCAATACGGCTGTACGATACTTAGAAGCCAGTCCGACGCTGATGGTAAAACAACTTTATGCCTCAGAATCTGATGCAGAGGCCGCTATCTTGCAACGCGATATCTATGCAGTCCTCATTATTCCTGAAGACTTCTCTCGTAATATTTTATCTGGCAATCCCGCCCCGTTGGTGTTGCAAGTAAACGCGCAGTACGGTACGCATTCGGGCATTATTCAAACCAGCGTGCAAACGGTTGCTAGCACATTGTCAGCAGGTGTCGAGATACAGCGTTTGGTTAAGCAAGGTATGGCACCCTCACAAGCGGCAATTGCCTACTCGCCGATTAGCATACAACGTATCAGCCTGTTCAATGCTGCGACCAACTATCAACAGTTTTTGGCCTCAACTGTCATTCCTGCCCTGCTGCATATCTTGGCAATGGTGATTGGTGCAACGACGATAGGCCGTGAGCTACGTGATAAGAAAATCGGTCACTGGTACGATGTTATTACTAATAGCAATGTTGATGAAAACCAGCATGACATTACTAATGAAAAAACAGGCTCTTCTGAGAATGGCACTCAGTCCAGACAAGTGTGTATTTCAATATTGTTGTTTGGATTATTGGGTAAGTATTTTTGGCCATTATTGGCTTATAGCATCTGGTCGATGGTGGCACTTTGGTTTGCCGCACCGCAAGCGTCCGTTGCTATTAGCTCGATTATTGTCACTTATATTGGTCTATTACTATTGATGATGCTCTCGTTCTTTCTCGGTGCTATCTTAACGTTAAATTCGTTTTCATTACGCATGGGCTTGTCTTCTACTGGTTTCATCTCAGCCCCTTCTTATGCATTTGCAGGTGTGACTTTTCCGTATATCGCCATCAGTGACAATGCTCAGCATTGGTCAGATGTGCTCCCGCTTACCCATTACTTAAAATTGCATATTGCACAGTTACAAATGCATGCGCCTGCTGCGGTGTCATTACCGATTGTCTATGGACTTACCCTAGCCACGACGATTGCGATGCTCCTGACCACATTATTGACCAAACGGGCGTTGGCACATCCTGAACGCTGGGGAGCACGCTAATGCCAGTTTCACCGAAAGAGAATGCGTCCACGACTGATGCAAAATTACACGCACAGACGCAGAATTTTCTTGGTGGGTTTTTGCAAACCCTAAAAGACATCTTTACTGATAAAGGCGTTCTTTTACTGTTGATGATTGCTCCTATTATTTACGGTTTCTTTTATCCTTGGCCGTACTCAACCGAAGTCATCAATCATGTGCCCGTTGGCATTATTGATTATGACAATAGCAATCTGTCACAGACTATCGTTCGTTATGCGAGCGCTAGCCCGCAGTTAGATACAGAGCGTTTTCTAAATGAGCAAGATGCGCAACAAGCCATATGGTCAGATGAAATCGCTGGATATATGGTTATCCCAAGCGGGCTTGAGCAACAAGTCATGTCTGGCAAAAAGGCCAGCGTCAGTGTATTGGGCAATGGCGGTTATTTTTTATTAAATAAAAATGTCCAGATGGGATTTTTGAAAGCCGTTAGTACGGTGTCAGCAGGTATCGAGGTTAAGAAAAGCGTGGCTCAAGGCATTTACCCAACGACCGCGACGGCCAATACCCAAGCGGTGCCATTGCAAAT
Source organism: Psychrobacter sp. TPE 89C (assembly GCF_055522395.1). Taxonomy (NCBI): domain Bacteria; kingdom Pseudomonadati; phylum Pseudomonadota; class Gammaproteobacteria; order Moraxellales; family Moraxellaceae; genus Psychrobacter; species Psychrobacter sp. TPE 89C. The sequence goes on along the minus strand of NZ_JBVFXW010000077.1, from coordinate 4,392 downwards.
TATACCTTTATACAACCAAACTGAAGGATATGGTGCATACGTCGTGCCAGCCGTGTCTATTCTGATTTTGCAACAAACGCTTTTGATGTCAACGACGATGTTGATTGGTACATGGTATGAGCAGCGTCGTCATAGGACTACTATCCGTGGATGGCTTGGTCGTATTGCAGCGCTTAGTATGTGCAGCTTTATCATCGGCTGCTTTTATTATGGTTGGGCATTTGAGCTGCATCATTATCCGCGAGGACAGAACATGCTCGGCAGCTTATTGTTTCTACTGTTGTTTTGTCCAACCGTGGCAACTCTTGGCTGTGTATTGGGGTTATGGTTTCGCCAACGTGAACGTGGTATGCAGATTCTCATCTTCAGCTCTCTGCCCATGTTTTTTATCAGTGGCTATCCGTGGCCAGCTGACCAATTACCCGCATTTTTGCAAGTCATACGCTGGTTGATACCCACGACACCTGGCGTCAACACATCGGTACAGCTTAACCAAATGGGTGCGAGCGTCTCACAGGTCGCTATTGGGTTTTATGCACTTGCCGCTCTATGGCTATTTTACTTTATGCTGCTTATGCTTATTCGCTGGTATCACACTGATAAACAAGGTCAGACAGTCGCATAAAAAATAGCTCGATTAAAAGTTCTGCGTATATACTTGAATTAATGAATAAGCCACAAAAAAGCGCCTGCACTATTAATAATATAGTAACAGGCGCTTTTTTATTGATATGACTTTATTTAAATAAGCTTGTTTTAAAAGACGCGATTCAAACCGTTCAATGCCGCAACACGATAGGCTTCTGCCATCGTTGGATAGTTGAAAGTTGTATTCACAAAGTACTCAAGCGTGTTATTGCTCTTACACTTCATAACTGCCTGACCGATATGGATAATCTCTGACGCATGGTTGCCATAGCAATGGATACCCAAGATTTCTAGCGTATCACGATGGAACAAAATCTTTAGGACGCCCGAACGTTCACCGATGATTTGTGCACGTGCCAGATGTTTAAAGAATGCCTGACCCACTTCATAAGGGACTTTTTCATCCGTCAGTTCTTGCTCGGTTTTACCAATACAAGAGATTTCAGGAATCGTATAGATACCAGTCGGTACGCTAGATACTGGCTCAGCATCGTCGTCGCCTACCATAAAGGCAGCGGCACATCGCCCTTGGTCATAGGCAGCAGAGGCCAAAGAAGGCCAACCGATCACATCACCAGCGGCATAGATATTTTCGATACCAGTGCAATAAGTATCATCGACTTTTAGCTGACCACGGCTATTGGCTTTTAGACCAACAGCTTCTAGATTTAAGCCTTCTGTATTACCCGAGCGACCATTTGACCACAGGATGGCATCAGATTTGATGCGCTTACCACTCTTCAAGTGCAAGACTACATAATCATCGTGTGTCTCAAGGTAATCAATCTCTTCATTACTACGGATGAGTACACCAAACTGTCTAAAGTCATGCGCGATAGCATCACTAATTTCACTGTCTAGATAATTGAGCAGCTGATCTTGGTTATTAATTAAGTCAACCTTGTAACCAAGGCCCGTAAAGATAGACGCATACTCACAACCGATCACGCCTGCACCATAAATGATGATTTTTTTGACGACATAATCCATTTGCAGGATTTTATCAGAATCAAAAACGCGTGGATGATCAAAGTCTAGAATGTCAGGACGGTAAGGACGGCTACCGACGGTGATAATGGCTTTATTGAAAGTAATGGTTTCAAAAACATTGTCATCGGTTTCAATGCGCAGCGTGTGCTCATCAACGAAACTTGCCCACCCTTGAATCACTTCAATACGGTTGCGCTCATAGAACCGTGTATGCGTACTGACTTGACGACGTATTACTTGACGGGCTTTGGCCAGCACTTCATTTAGCGGTACTTGCTTATATTCCATCGCCTTGGTAAACATCGGATCACGGCGAAAGTTGATCAAGTTAAATACTGATTGGCGCAATGCTTTACTTGGGATGGTACCCACATGAGTAGAGTTACCGCCCACTTGGTCACGCGGATCAACAACTACGACTCTTTTGCCAGACTTAGTCAGCTTCATGGCAGCAGCTTCACCAGCAGGGCCTGCTCCTAAAATAACTGCGTCATATTCATATGCATGATCATCGCTTTTTAGGCGGCGAGAGTCTTTGGCAAAACCAGATTTGACATCGATTCGTGTGTCATCAAGTGGATTCACAAGATCAGGGTGATGTATAAAATCATCAGTGACTTGCTCGTGAGTCTGTTCAATGTTTTGTTGTTTATTTTTGCCTTCAGTGTGCTCAGGATTAGGTATGTGACCATCCGCTTTATTAGATACTTCGGTATGGGTATCTTCACCGATATCATTAGTCGCGTCGCTTGGTTTTTTACTTCCCATCGTATCCTCTTTATATTTACTGGTTTATTTGATATCTAGACCGTGAGTGAGTCAATAGTTAAATGAGTCAGAGTCACATTATTGAGGGCTGCTCACCATACGTTGTGACACAATATTTTGTAATGTCCAATACCCAGTGAGACTCTGCTTTCCCTCATCGATCTGCGGGCGAGCACTGATGATATATTCAGTGCCAAGCGTTGGCTGAAAGTCTTCAATCCAATCATAAGGAATCTGAAACACACTACCGTCTTTGGACTTGGCCAGCAGACACTGCATCGGTAATGCGGAGGCACAGGCTACACGATTTGGCATAATCGTTAACGTTTGTGCATCACCCAATACGATGGACGGCACATAACGCGGCTCAGGTACTGGCTCACGCGATGTCTGACAAGCCGTCAGCAATGTCGCTATGCTCAGTAAGCTCGCCAGTAATAAAGGGGTTTTGCTAGATTTATAAGCTGAACTCATAATGTTCTCTATATGATAATGAGATTATATTGAACCGACTATAGTCAAATCGATTAACATTTGATTTGATTAAACGAATCCTTAACCAATACGACGTTTGAGGCCTGTCTTCTGTAAAATACGAGTCGCAATTTCTTCAACAGACATCTCAGACACATCCAAACTTGGAATACCATGAGTGATATAAATGCCTTGTATCGCGCGCTGCTCTTGCTGACATTGCTGATAGCTCGAATAACGACTGCCTGCACGGCGCTCTTGGCGGATTTTTACTAAGCGATCTGTATCGATGAGCAAGCCAAATAATTTGTCTTTATGCTCACGCAATGCTTTTGGTAATTGATTGTCGTACAAATCATCTTCAGTCAAAGGATAGTTAGCGGCTCGAATACCGAACTGTAATGCTAAGTATAAAGAGGTTGGCGTTTTGCCCGAGCGAGAGACCCCAACCAAAATAATATCAGCGGCATTATAGTGACGGGTACGCGCACCATCATCATTGTCTAAGGCAAAATGAACGGCATCGATACGTTCTTTATAGGTCTCAGAATCGACATTATCGTGGGCATGGCCTGAATGTCCATCTGGCTCTACGCCTGTCTCTTCTGCGACACGGCCGATCAAACCCTCATACATATCCAAATTACAGCTTTGTGCCGCATTAATTTTTTCACGGATATCAGGGTTAACAATCGTATCAAACACTAGAGGCAAAAACCCATCTCGTTGATAGGCCATATTAATTTGCTCAACGGCGTCTTCTGCACGCTCAATACTGTCTACATAAGGCAATACGCGTGTCTCAAATGGTATTGAAGCAAACTGACTCAAAATAGCACGGCCAAGCGTCTCAGCCGTAATGGCTGTTCCATCTGAGATAAAAAAAGCTGTTCTAACCGTTTGAGAGCTGTCCAAATTCAATGCATGATGATTTTGGATAGTGGATTTGACTGGTTCAGATGGATTGCTTGAGTACATAACGTTGACACCTCAATTAGAAACACTCATGGTAATCTTTATTTGATTTTTATTTTCAGTCTACTTTAGACTCACCTAACTCTCGATATAAGCACTGAAAGTGGACACCCATATAATGGCAGGTCTACCTTCTTGATGCCCTACATTATACGCATAATAGCCAACTAATAGAAATCGCTGTTACAGGCATACACTTAGAAAGTGTGTTGCCATTTACATTGAACTCTTACTTAAAACTTGCACTGTCTTTGAGGTTATTGTCATCAGTAACACTATTTGGAGTAACACATACTTCCTCGTATATAGTTGATTCAATTTAAAAGAGAGTCAAGGCAACTGAGTGCAAATGTACGTGCAATACTTCAAGCGAGGTTAACGCTGTAGCTCGTTTATAAAGAATTGACTATAGTAGCTGAATGAATCGTTAAGTAAGTTTATCTCCTATATAAAGGTATTAATTATAAATGCATACGAATAAAGTCTATTGCACACCCTAAACGACATATTTTTGAATGAATTTATGATTTATAAATA
>NZ_JBVFXW010000076.1:0-7879 GCF_055522395.1 Psychrobacter sp. TPE 89C | reverse complement strand
TCTAACGTAATATTCGGATATTTTTTTTTGAAAAATACTAAAAAATTATTATATTTAGGATTATGAAGTCGACTAACGACTAATAGTTTAATATTACCTTCTAGAAGATGTAAATTACTACCTTTCATCGCTTCAATAGAAGTAATCTCTGTGAATATTGTTTGAGCAACTTGAAGACAATAGCGACCAATTGGTGTGAGTTCTAGCGGCTTGGTATTACGAATAACAAGCTGGTTTACGAGTTGCTCTTCAAGCTTCTTGAGGTTTTGGCTAACCGCAGACTGGGTTATATTTAGACGATCAGCTGCCGCACTAATACTCCCCTCTTCACATATAGCAATTAATACGTGAAGTAATGTCCAATTTAAATTATCTGCTAATTTCCGTTGTATCATGGTAATTTCAGCACTTATATTCTGAATATATTGATAATTAATCAATATGAAAGGTCTGCCAAAGGTATGAAAGGCTTAGTCTTCGCGATACGTATTCAGCCTCTGAGTTCTCAGCTCACCTTTCATTATTGTCCTCAGTCCATAATACAATATAGCTAAAGATCATGGAGCAGTATAAATACTTATTTATTGTATAACTTGTCATAACACCCCTTTATCATGACAAGCTACTTAATACTGAAATTGTTAGCTCATCAGGGTCTGTAATCATATGCAGCAACAAGACCTGATGGTAAATATAACTCATCGCGCCACTTCTGGTACTCAGCGGACTTAGAAAAGTATGCATAGGTAGATAACGCTGTGCCCATAGACAATGATTGCCAGTCTCGAAACTGTATATAGCATCGGTAGGTAACTGCTCAGTTAACGTTTTGATAACTTTGACATATACTATCAACCCTGTAGACATTCACTTGGTAGATTTTAGTTGTACATATTTGACGACAGGGATCATCCTTAGGTACGCTTGGAATTACCGAACTTCTAAACTGATTTGTGATATACCATAATATGTTTCCAAGACCTTTTTTTTAAAAAAAGAAGCCTAACACTTGATGTTAGGCTTCTTTTTGAAAATATTGAACAACTTTATCAGCTTGCCTTTATAAATTTAACAACTGGCAATGAACCATTATTTTGAAATAGTTATCCGATTAATAAAATTATTAAGGATTTAACTCAGCAGGATCAGTAATCACATGCATTACCACAGTTTTGCGATCTTTACTTACAACTCGCATAGCCTCTGCCACTTGTTCTTCGACTCGCTCATCACTATTTACTGTAATACCATGAGCACCAAAAGACTGCGCCATTAAAGCAAAGTCAGGGTTTTGAAGCTGTGTACCTGACACGCGATCCGGATAATGAGCCTCTTGATGCTGACGAATAGTACCAAATTGACCATTATCCATAACTATAATCAAAATAGGAGCCTTATAACGTACCGAAGTAGATAATTCTGCCTCGTTCATCATAAACTCACCATCACCAGTAACAACAACTGATAAACGCTCAGGGGACTCTAAGGCAGCAGCGATACCCGCTGGCACACTATACCCCATTGCCCCGTTCCTACTACTCAACTGACTTGGAAACACCTTCGTTGGTAGGAACTTCTGCGCCCACAAACAATGGTTGCCTGCACCGAAGCTATATATGGCATCTTCTGGAATAATTTTGACTAGCTCTTTCATAACCAAAGTCATACTGGCATACTTTTCATGACTATTAGAAGAAAGAGTTATTTCTGGGAAAGCGCTATCTTGACGCTGTTGTTTATGACAGTGGTTGAACCATGAAAGACGTGACTTAGCATCAAGTTCATCTAATTTATATTCAGCAATTGCCTTTATAAAACTAATAGGACTTGCGGCAATATGAGAAGTGGTGGCGCCGCTATGACCGCGTAAACTGGTATCTAAATTGACAACATAATTGACTTGATCGAATGATTGACGCAAGGTGTAACCATCACTAGCCACATCGCCAAGCACAGTACCTATCGTCAACAACATATCCGCCGAATCTAGTAAGTCTGCACATCCATCTGCTCTACCATATCCTAAGTAACCTGCATGAGCGGGCGAATCAAATGGGATTCTGTCAGATGCTCGCCAATCATGTATGATGGGAATATGATTATCTTCCGCAAACTTAGTTAATTTTTGACATGTTTGAGCGTCCCAATTTTGACCACCAACAAATATTAAAGGTTTTTTAGCCATAGATAGTGCATCAATTATTGACTGCAACTCTGATTGTGTAACTGTACCTTTAGCGACAGGGATAACAGGGTGCTGCTGATTTTCAAATGGCTGCTGAATAATATCTTCAGGTAATCCAACTACAACAGGTCCTGGTCGACCTTCTAAAGCAGCATGAAATGCTTTTGCAACGATTTCTGATGCCCTAGAGACTTCGTCAAGAATGAAGACTCGTTTACATTGGCTACCGAACCACTGTATCGGATCAAACTCTTGGAATGACTCACGCTGCCTATCAGCAATCGGTATAAGGCCGACAAATAATATCAGCGGCACACCATCTTGCCAAGCCGTATGAATGCCAGTATAAGCTTGCGCAGCGCCTGGACCACGGGTCACCATGGCAATACCAGGTTTACCCGTAAATTTACCATGTGCATCAGCCATATAAGTACACGCAGCTTCGTGACGACAAACAATAGTTTGAATATCAGAGTTATAAAGGCCATCAAGTACTGCTAAATAGCTCTCACCCGGTACTATAAACGCTCGATCTACTCCGTGTTGCTTAAGGCTATCTACAATGGCTTGACCGCCATGTTTTAAATCACTCATTTTTTATCCCTAAATTATTTTAGCCATAACGCCATTATGGAAATTACGAATTTTCTGATTATCCTATGAGATCCTTTATTGGGATAATCATAGGACAGTCACTTTGAATGCTAGTTATTGCTTTTGAGTATTAAACTCTACCTGAGCAAATAGTTTGTCAGTTGTTAAATATTACTACTATCATCTCTAGTCATTAATGAGACAACAATTACTAAAAATATTGAAAGTGGTAAGCCAATAAATACTGGATGTATGCCAAAAGGATGACCAAGAACTTGCCAAACTACTGCAATCACTAGCCCAACCCACATTGCTACAGTACCACCCAAACGTGTCGCTTTCTTCCAAAACAACCCTGCAGTAATGGGTGCTAACAAGCTTGATACCAACATAGCGGAGCCCATTATCCACAGTACGATGAGGTCTGGAATAAAGATAGCTAACGTCAAGGCGATACCTGCTACGCCAAGAACCGAGTAACGACTGTACTTTAAAAGGCGTTGATCAAGATCTTCTGAATAGTTTAGTCTTGGTTTGACAATGTCATTAATAATTGATGACGCACCTGCCATGAAAAATGAATCCGCTGTAGAGATGACGGTAGCTAGAAGTGCAAGCACCATTACAACTATCATAGGGAAGCTAAACACATCGCCAATAATAGCAAAATAGGTTAAAGAAGCATTTTCTAGCGGTAGATTAAGACCAAAACGACCCATAATGCCGATCAGGATAACAACAAATCCTGTTAAAAATGCGAGAACAATAGCGATCCAGAACCCTGTTTGTGCTGTTTTAGCACTATCAGCCGCCCAAAATCTCTGCCATAAATCCTGTCGCACAAATTGATAACCGCCTATGGTTAATATATAAACCATGACTTCAGATGCTGGAATATTGAAAAAACTTAAAAAATCGCTTTCGCCAGACAGTGCAACTTGTGTCTGCACCCCCTCAAGACCACCAGCTGCGATGAGAACAGTACAAAATAATATAAAGATACCTACGGTCTGTATAGTGCCATGAAATGCATCTTGCCAAATAACAGACTTCATCCCCCCAAAATAAGTCTTTAATGTGACTAATACGCCGCTGACTATAACACCTGTAGTAATACTGGTACCCAAAGTCAGATTAAGGATTGTCGCAATTGCAACAAACTGCATACCGGTAATAGCGCTATACGCTACCAATAGACTAACCACTGTTGGAATTCTTGCCCCTTCTCCAAACCTTAATACTGTGAAATCTGCGATAGTCACCATATTATATTTTTCACCTAATGCTCGAACACGCTTTAGATAAAATGCCAGTATAAAAATACCAGCTAGAAATATGCCAAAGTTTAGCCATTGTGGCCCCATACCACGTATGAAACCTTGCTGCATATAACCTAACAAGATTGCACCACCGACAGCAGTACCTGTAAAGGTTAAGATAAGTGGGAATAATTTGACTGATCTACCAGCGACGTTATAATCGTCGTAAGTTTTAATGCTTTTTTTATTAATGTAAAAGGAAATGCCAAATAAAAACATGAAGTAAATAATAACCAAAGACCCTAATATCAGTCTTTCTCCTGAATCGTACATAATGTCCATCCTCGGAATATTTAGATCGTAATAAAATAGCTTTCAACAAAAAAACTTAGTAATAACGGAGTATAATAAAACTCCTATAAGCCTGATAAAAAAGACTGAAAATTGTCATTGAGTTTTTCAATACAATAGCCTCCTTCAACTAAAACAATTAGTGGCTTATTTAATTCTTTTAGCTTTTGCGCTAAAACCTGAAAACCTTCGGTACTGACATGACATTTAGCCTGTGGATCGTCTTTATAAACATCAAAGCCTAATACATGCACGATAACATCTGGATTAAACAGCTCTACAGTAGCCAGCGATTTGTCTACATAGTCAAAAAAACCTGCTTCATCAGTGCCATGTGGCATAGGAAAGTTAAGGTTATATCCATACCCTTCACCTTGCCCTCTTTCATGCTCATGACCTGCCACAACCGGATAAAAATCAATAGGGCTACCATGAACTGACGTATAAAGCACATCTTTACGGTCATAAAATATCTCTTGAATGCCCTGCCCATGGTGCATATCAGTATCTATAATGGCGACCTTGTTATATTTCTTAAGCAAATACTGAGCGATAATAGCGGCGTTATTCAGATAGCAGAATCCGCCTGCAGCACTCTTGCGTGCATGATGCCCAACAGGTCTTGTAATACAGACCTGAATTTTATTTTGCTCTGTCTCTTGAGTTAATAAGTTTTGAGCTGCATTCAGTGCTGTCTGTGCTGACCAATAAATAGAGGTCCATGAATACTTGCCAATTGGTGCACTACCATCAGCTTGATATTTAGCCGCTTTGGCCAAAATACCAAGACCTTCATTGTTATTTGGCATATAGATAGTGGTTTGAACTTCTTCGCCCATGTCTTCCTCTACCGCCATCCATTCACTGTAGGCGTTCTTCAAAAAATCCACGTATCCCAAATCATGTACATCTAAAATCGGTTCGATCCCTATATCTTTAGCAGTAATTACAGTTAAACCTAATGCTTTTGGTGCTTTTAATAGCTCAATCAGTCGTTCAGGCTTTTCTTGCGGCTGACGCATCTTACCGCGCGAAAAATAGGTTTTAGGTTGATGAAGCATTTGGTTTTCATGGCTATAGATTTTCATTTTTACATCCCTTGTTATGTTTAACCTAGTTTCATTAGTCCATAAATCAACATACTAAGTTAATCAACTAAATAAACAATTGTTGTCTATTATAGCTGTCTCTAAAACAGCGTGTAACAACACATTAGTGCCTGCGACCGCCCATTCAGAGGAAATCTCTTCATTTTCATTATGTGATATGCCATCTACGCAAGGGCACATAATCATCGCAGAAGGTGCTACATCTGCTATCCAAAAGGCATCATGTCCAGCACCAGAGCAAATATCAATATTTGAGTAACCTAACTTACTGGTTGTATCACGAATTATGCTCACTAATTTAGGGTCAAAGGCTACAGGATCTTTGTGCCCTACTATATCTATTGAACAACCCACATCAAACTCTGATGATATTTGATGAACCTTAACCTTTATCTGATTACATAACTCATCGAATTTATCTTGCGAAGCTGCCCTGATATCTATAGTAAATACCACTTTACTCGGAAGGACATTGCGAGAGTTCGGAAAAACGTCAATCTTACCAACTGATACTGCGGTATTAGGTTGATTGTCCATGACCAAATCATGGGTAACATGAATTATTTTAGCCATTGCCAAAGAAGCGTTTGACCTCATTGTCATGGGTGTCGAGCCAGTATGTGCAGCCTTACCTGTCAATGTCACTTTAAGAGCAGCCAAACCTTGACCATGCGTCACCACCCCTATCAACTTATCTTCTGCCTCTAAGATAGGGCCTTGTTCAATATGATATTCATAATAAGCATGTATCTTCGGCTCCCCTACGGGCATATCACCCAGCCAACCTGTACGTGTTAACTCATCTTTTACACTAATGCCATCTGGATCTGTGCAATTATATGCGTATTCGAGATCATATTTACCGGCATAGACACCTGATGCAATCATGGACGGTGCAAAGCGTGAACCTTCTTCATTTGTCCAGTTTGCGACGACGATTGGATGTTTAGTTTTAATGTTGTGCTCATTAAGTGAACGCACAACTTCTAATCCAGCTAAAACGCCTAAAATACCATCATATCTACCGCCCGTAGGTTGCGTATCGAGATGAGAACCTATCATGATGGGTAGTGCATTTGGATCAGTACCCTCTCTAAAGGCAAACATAGAACCAAGTTCATCAATTTTTACGACCATATTTTCAGTTTCACACCAATTTTTGAAAAGGGTACGACCTTCATTATCTTCATCTGTTAGTGCCTGTCTATTGCTGCCACCAGCAATACCTGGACCAACCTTCGCCATATCCATCAAAGATGCCCATAAGCGACTCTCGTTGGCAGTAATCTCAGTATTTTTAATCATTTTAGTCCGACCTTTAATTAGGTTCTAATTTCGCTAGATAGCTTAATGAACAATCAATCATTAACTACAGCTATTCACTTATTATTGATGATTTTTTCTGCAGTAAATCCAGAGATAAAAGCTTGTAAGTTTTCATTGAGCTTTTCTATGCAATATCCTCCTTCAACCAATACAATTACTGGCTTATCTAATGCTTTAAGTTTTTGTGCCAAAGTTTTAAAGCCTTGTGTGCTGACGGCGCATTTTGCTTGTGGGTCATCCTTATAAACATCAAAACCTAGGACATGCACGATCACATCTGGATTAAACAGCTTTACGGTTTCTATTGCTTTATCTACAAACTGGAAAAATTCTGATTCATCTACGCCATGTGGCATTGGAAAATTAACGTTATAGCCATAACCATCTCCCTCGCCCCTCTCGTGTTCATGACCGGCGACTACAGGATAAAAATTGATAGGGCTACCGTGTACAGAGGTATATAGCACATCGTTACGGTCATAGAATATTTCTTGGATACCTTGCCCATGATGCATATCAGTATCTATAATGGCGATTTTTTGAAACTTCTGACGTAAGTGCTGAGCAATAATTGCCGCATTATTTAGATAGCAAAAGCCACCTGCAGCATTTTTACGAGCGTGATGTCCTGCAGGTCTGGTAAGACATACTTGAATGTTATTCTGACCACCATCATCATTTAACAAGACGTCAGCAGCGTTGAGTGCCGTTTGTGCTGACCAATAGATAGACGTCCACGAATGTTCACCAATAGGTGCACTACCATCCGCTTGATACTTAGCCGCTTTTGCTAAAATACCTAAGCCATCATTACTATGTGGCATATAAATGGTTGTCTGAACTTCTTTGCCCATGTCTTCGTCTACAGCTATCCACTCACTGTAGGCGTTCTTCAAAAAATCCACGTATCCCAAATCATGCACAGCTAAAATCGGCGCGATGCCTATATCTTTAGCGGTCGTTACTTTCAAGTCTAAAGCTTCTGGCGCTTTTAAAAGCTCAGTCAAACGTTCAGGCTTTTCCTGAGGCTCACGCATTTTCCCTCGAGAAAAATA
>NZ_JBVFXW010000075.1:0-9651 GCF_055522395.1 Psychrobacter sp. TPE 89C | reverse complement strand
GTATTTCAAACTAAATACTCCCAGCCAATGTGGCTTATCCTATTTAGCGAGCTGACTATCATATCATGTTTTAATAGTCTGTCAACTTCTTTTTTTATCTCGTTTCAGTAAGTTAACCACGTTGTTTCAGTGTAATTATACACTTCCTAACTGCTAGTTCTCCCTATTGAGGGGCGTATTATAGACGCTTTAGAGTCTGAGTCAAGAGGTAATTTCTATTTAGTTTAAAACTAATTAATTCGAAATATTCATTAAGTGATTGCTCACTTTCTAAATATCCTTCCCTTCCGACTGGGTGGTAGTCTACTCGGTTTAAAGTGAGGGTCAAGGGTGAACTCATAAATAAGACCGTTTATTTTACCTTAATTATTATAACTTTCTTTAACTGTTTGTTATCGCTGACAATTAACTAAAAAGTGAGTTTTTTATTTCTTTCTTTTATCGTGCTGAGTACATAAATAGTCAGTGCTATATATAAAACGCATAAAAAAAGGAATTTACCTTGCGGTAAATTCCTTTTATACAAAAGCGACAAATAGCGTTAGCTAACGGCTTTCGCTTTGACCGTAGTAACGATACCAGACAACGCATAGATAATACCAATCGCTAAAAGGCCGACAGGGATATCATAGAGTATGATACTCATGACCAGCACACCGATGATAAGAACAACGAAAGGTACTTTCTTTTTATCAAACTCTTTAAAGCTATAGTACTTAACGTTGCTTACCATTAGTAGACCACAAGTTACGACCCAAGCGGCAAACAAGAACATGACCGCTGTATCGTACTGACCAATCCATTCATTATGATCAACTGCGACCATGACAGCAGACGTTACTAAAATGGCGGCAAGTGGACTTGCTAGGCCAACGAAGTATTTTTTATCGACAATGCCAACCTGCACATTGAAACGTGCAAGGCGAAAAGCAGCACAAGCAGTAAAAACGAATGCACAGCCAATTCCGATACGACCTAACGGCTCTAAAGCAAAGCTATAAATCAAAATAGCAGGTGCAACACCAAACGCTAGCATGTCTGCCAAAGAGTCGTATTGCTCACCGAATGGGCTCTGTGCATTGAGCATACGTGCCACGCGCCCATCAGCCCCATCAAGAATAGCGGATAAAAATATAGCTAATGAGGCTTTATAAAACTCGCCTTGTGTACTGGCCAAAATCGAATAAAAGCCTGACAGTAGCGACAAAGTTGTAATTAAGTTGGGTGCTAAATACACACCACGACTGACCACTCGCTGACCTTCGGCTACTTCAGCTTCAATCACTTCAAAGGTCAAACCGTCATAACTGTCATTTTCCGCTAGGCGGATATTGAACTCATGCTCATCGATAAATGGTGGCTGGGTTGCTGCACTGTCTTGTAGCAACCCATCATTTAGAGCCGTATCCTTTGAGGAAACATGGTTTGATTGACCTGTAGATGATGGTGTATTGGTCATCTTAATATCCTTATTTGCCGACATTGCTACTCATTGAACCAGTTATTCACCGACTAACCAGCGCACATTGGTCGCGCTATCAGGTGTTAAGTCTGGCGCATCAGCTACTTTTAGGGCAGGCTGCAAGAAACGCACAATCTCACGCGCATGATTGTCAAACTGCCAAGGTGGATTGATAACCAACAGACCTGTACCGTTAAGGCCAACCGCAACATCGTTTGGATAAATATTCAACTCACACACCAACTGACGGCGCATTTCAGTACGTTTCAGCTTTTTATAGAACAGTTCTACAGCTTCGACGTTCTTAATAGGGAACCAAAGCGCATAAGTACCTTGTGGCCACTTATTATAAGAGTTAACCAACAGATTGATAAGGCGTGTAAAGTCTTTATGCTCTTGCTCATAAGGAGGGTCAAGAAAAATTAGACCACGCTTCTCTTTCGGTGGAATAACCGCAGTGATACCTTCAAAGGCATCACGGTGATGGATACCGATTGGCAATTTATGTAGCTGATAGTTCAACGCATCATATTCGCTGGCTTTGGCTTCAAAAGCCTCACCACGTACACCCGCTTCCGGGTTTTTTTCGACATGATGAGCAATCCACCAAGGAGAACCAGGATAGACTTTACTGTCATAAGTGAATCTGGCTTGCTTGATGCCTTCCATATAATCTTTGACAGCAGCAGGTGCCTTTTCAGTATCGGCATTCAATAAGGCTTGAATACCACCTTTGGCCTCTCCAGTCTTGCGCGCTTCTTCACTGCTAAGTGAATAAAGTCCGCGACCGCCATAAGCGTCAAGCACATAAAAAGGTTTGTTTTTTTGCCCTAGTTGATTGAGCAATTGTACCAATAAAATGTGTTTGACCACATCAGCAAAGTTACCAGCGTGGTAGGCGTGTTTATAGTTCATAATCTCAAAAGTTTAAATAAGAAAAATTGCATCTATGGTAGCATAGGCAGAGTAAAAGATAATGTGGTTTTGGTAAGTGCTTTCAATAAAAACGCATTGAATGGCGGTATATCGACAGCTGATTGACAATAATGAGATGAAATGACGCAGATTATTAGCAACCTGAACGTGACAGAGTTGATAGCCGATCAGCCAATAGGTTCGGATAATCCACCATTACTGTTTCCAGACGGTCATAGTGACATCCCAGATATCCCAACCCAACATGTATTACAGGCCTCTGATTTTGCTGTGAGCTGGGAAGACAATCTGACTGAAGTACAGCTTGATAAGTTTGTCAACGATGGTTGGATTATTATCGATGATGTCTTTAATAGTACCGCGTTGCTAGCCTTGCAAGCAGAAAGCGGTTTTATTGAATATCGTGATGCACAGCTCACTGCTGGTATTCGGGTAAGCGATATTCGCGGTGATAAAATACGCTGGATCACCGAAAACTTCTTTGCAGGCTTTTTTTACTTAGAGAGCATTAACACCCTTGCTTCCTTATTCAATCGTAGCTTGTTCGCGGGTATTCGTCATAGTGAAGCGCATTATGCGTGCTATCCGGTAGGTTTTGGCTATCAATGGCACAGTGACAACCCTGCTGGGCGTGACGAACGTGTTATTTCAGCCGTGTTTTATCTGAATGATGAATGGTCTACAGGCGATGGTGGCGCATTAGAAATTGTCGATAAACATGGCGTTCATCATAATGTGGTGCCTGTTGCCAATAGACTGGTGTTATTTGACAGCGACTTACGACATCAGGTGCAGATCGCTCATCGTCAACGTTATTCTATCGCTACTTGGATGCGCCGAGATGGCTTGGTACCGTTCGTTGAAGAAAACAATTAAATCGTCACTTATTCATAAACAATATAATGTGATTTGAGTCGTAAGCCACTATAAAAACAAACAAGTAGTCCACTACTTTCGCAATATCAAATTTAAAAGTTAACTTTACATATAAAAGGTTTATCCATGTCTGACAACAATCACCAAACTACCAATAATCAATCAGCAAGCCATCAACAAGAAACCTTAGAGTTAAGCATCGAACTGCTAGAACGCCCTTCAGTGACGCCCGATGATGATGGCTGTCAAGATATATTGTCAGAGCGATTGGAACAGGCGGGCTTTAACTGTGAGTTTATGTATTATGGTGATAGACAGGCAAAGGGCGAACACGCTGAAGTCAAAAACTTGTGGGCACGTCGCGGCACGACTGACCCAGTCATTTGCTTTGCAGGTCATACCGATGTCGTACCAACTGGTGATGCGAAGAACTGGACCTACCCACCATTCACTCCCACCATCGCTGATGGGTATCTATGGGCGCGCGGTGCGGCTGATATGAAAACAGGTATTGCGGCCTTTACTGTCGCAGCCGAGCGCTTTGTCGCCAATCATCCTGAGCACAATGGTTCGATTGCTTTTTTAATCACTTCAGATGAAGAAGGCCCATCAATCAACGGCACAGTAAAAGTCATTGAAACCTTAGAAGCACGTCAAGAAAAAATCACCTATTGCTTGGTTGGTGAACCATCAAGTACCGATACGCTAGGTGATATCATCAAAAATGGTCGTCGTGGCTCATTAGGTGCAGTGCTTACAGTGACTGGTAAGCAAGGTCATGTTGCCTATCCGCATCTAGCATGCAACCCTATTCATGCTGCGATGTCAGCATTGACTGAGTTGACCTCGACTGCATGGGACAATGGCAATGACTATTTCCCAGCAACATCGTTGCAAATATCTAATATCAATGGTGGCACAGGCGCAACCAATGTCATTCCTGAAACGTTAGAGGTTGTGTTTAACTTCCGCTTTTCGACAGAGACCACTGAAGATGAGCTAAAGGCAAAAACGCATGCTATCTTTGATAAACATTTTGCTGATAGCAAGGCAAACTACGATATCTATTGGAAGTTATCTGGTCAGCCGTTTTTGACCCCTGAAGGTAAATTGGTTGCTGCCTGTCAAAAAGCGATCAAAAAGGTAACTGATACTGATACCACGCTATCTACTTCAGGCGGTACTTCTGACGGACGCTTTATCGCACCAACAGGCGCGCAAGTAGTCGAGCTAGGTGTGCGTAATGCCACAATTCATCAAGTTGATGAAAAGGTAGAAGTCGATGACTTGGGTAGATTGGCACAGATTTATGAAGGGATTTTAGAGAACTTGCTGCTAGACTAATTATTCATTGAAGAAAGCAAAAAAAGCGCCAAATCTTAATTAGATTTGGCGCTTTTTTATTATTTTGGCTGATTTATTCAATACTAATCTTACTCGATACCGATATAGACATCTACTTGACCATACTCTAGATTACCATCAATATAATGCTCAAAATCAACATCAAAAGTTCGGGTGTGCTCACAGCTGCGATCATTAAAATAAGTCCAAGCTTTTTCCCAAGCATTCATCACCGTGTAAGGCATTCTACCCTCTTCAGAGAATACCATATACTTCCCTGCAGGAATATCTACTGTTACTAGGTTTGTAGACTTAGCAGTCTTTTCATTGTCTGATGGCTCTTGCTCACTGACTACTTTCCAACTGGCAACCACATCAAAAGCGCCGACCAAATCATCGCTCTCATAGTTATGATAGACACCATAAATATCTTCACCTTTAGGCAGATCACTGGCATGGTTTTGGTAAAACTTCTGCCATAAACGACCCAGTTTGGCAGTTTCTTCGCTAATCTCAGCGTTGTTGGTAGTACGAACGCTAATGCCACTGCAAGCTATCGCTTCTGGTAGCTCTTTAATTTGTGAAGTCATGATGCGGTATATCCTGTATATTTATACGGTTTTTTATTTGAGAAAATATTGAAATGAGCGCGTACTAAAAAAGCCATTAGCGTTGCAAATTAACTCTAATCTGCTTCATCAATCCAATTCATCTGAATGGCTTCTAAAATACCCTCATTTGATTTTTGTGGATCATCATCAAAGCCTTCAAGTTCAGTCACCCAGCGATGCAAATCGGTAAAGCGTATATATTGCGGATCGGTCTCAGGGAACTTTTCATACAACTCAATAGCGATATCTAAGCTGTCCGTCCATTTTAATTTTTGCGGGATCATAGCGGCTCCTTATCTTTTAAACGATTTTGATAAAATGGTTTTGACGATTTGATAGGCGCTATTTTACCAAAATTCATCAGATGATTATAGACAAGTTAATTTTATATGGCAGCTTATGCTATCTACGCCGACTTGGCAGACTTCAAAGCAGCTTGGTTACTGTTCCATGTGGTAATAGTATCGGTCAAATGCTCCCCCACCATATCCAATACTTCTGGCGTACACTTGCCTTTTTTATCTGTAAATATGAACTTTGTCATACCCATACTCATCAGCTGATTTTTCACAAAAAAGCGATGCTCAAAATACACATATTTCTGATCCCATCCTGCAACCTTGCTACTGAGCGTCACTTTATCCAAAAACTTGATTGGTTTCAGGTAAACTATCTCTTGCATAGACATCACCCAATTCAATTTCTTAATACCTTTTTGATGACAGCACGCCATTACCCAGCGAGTGACATTTAATTCAATAAAAGACAAATAGCGGTAATTGGGTAGATGATCACGAAACCCCATATCATGCGGCAATACTCGATAGTTACGGACAGTCGGTGCGGTCAACGTCTCTATACTAATGCGCTCGCTCATTGATTGCTGTTTTAGTTGTTGTTTTAGCAAGCTAACCATAATAAAAAAACGTATCAACATGTTCATAAGTAACTCCCTTAACTCTTATTTTGTATAGATATCGATGTTATATAAATGCTCCCTACTTTAACGCAAAAAAAGCCACCTCAGTGACTTTCTTTACTTAAAAATTTATAGGCAAAAGCTAATAGTTAAACATACATTTTAATGATTAATGACCTGCGCCATTGATACTGCGAACCATCTCTTCGACCATTTTCTTGGCATCACCAAAGATCATCATGGTTTTGTCCATATAGAACAGACTGTTATCAAGCCCTGCATAACCTGTGTTCATTGAACGCTTGATGACCATAATCGTTTGCGCTTTGGTCACTTCTAGAATCGGCATACCAAAGATTGGCGAGGTTGGATCATCTTTCGCAGAAGGGTTTACCACATCATTTGCACCGATAACCAACACCACATCTGTACTGGCAAAGTCTGAGTTAATCTCATCCATCTCTAAAATATCATCATAAGGTACATCGGCTTCAGCCAATAGTACGTTCATATGACCTGGCATACGACCCGCGACCGGATGAATCGCAAAACGCACATTCACACCTTCTTCTTTTAGCAGCTCATACAATTCTTTTACCGCATTCTGTGCACGACCTTGCGCCATACCATATCCCGGTACGATGACCACACTACTGGCATTGGCCATTAAGAAACCCGCATCTTCTGCTGAGCCTGCTTTGTAGTTTTTAGGAGCGCCATCATCGCCGCCCGCTGCTACAGCGCCTGTACCCATACCGCCAAATAAGACGTTGAGTAATGAGCGGTTCATGGCTTTACACATGATGTAAGACAAGATCGCACCTGATGAGCCAACGAGTGAACCTGCGATAATCAGCATTGAGTTGCCAAGGGTGAAACCAATGCCTGCTGCTGCCCAACCTGAGAATGAATTC
Source organism: Psychrobacter sp. TPE 89C (assembly GCF_055522395.1). NCBI lineage: Bacteria > Pseudomonadati > Pseudomonadota > Gammaproteobacteria > Moraxellales > Moraxellaceae > Psychrobacter > Psychrobacter sp. TPE 89C. The sequence continues at coordinate 2,589 of NZ_JBVFXW010000075.1, read as the reverse complement.
AATAGCGATACCACTACTGGCATATCACCGCCACCGATTGGGGCAATCCACATCCAACCAAAGATAACGGCAATCACTGCCATCGCATAAAATGCTGGTAATGAGTTAGTAACGAAATAAACGCCACCAAAACCAATCATCGCAATGAACAATAGCGCTTGGACAGGTTTTACCCAGCCGCCAACCAATGTTTTAGCCCAGCTTTTTGCTGCCAATTTACCAAAGGCAAAGACGGATGCTGAGAAAGTAATCGCACCGATGAAACAACCAATAAACAGCTCAACTCGGGCAACGGCGCCATGCTGTTGCTCAGTATGTAGCACGGTTGCCAAGGCAATGGCGACTGCAGCTAAACCGACGAATGAATGCATCAAAGCGACTGTTTCTGGCATTTGGGTCATCGCGACCGTTTTTGCTTTCCACATACCAACGAGGGCACCTAAAATCATCGCGCCAATAATTAACCAAAGCACAGGGCCTTCTGCTAAGAAGAAGGTCGTGACGACCGCAATCGCCATCGCTACCATACCAAAGCGGTTACCACGAATAGCCGTCTTTGGGCTAGATAAACCACGTAAGGTTAAAACAAACAGAATCGCGCCGACTAGGTAGAACCAATCTGCATTTGCCGCAATCATTGCTGAGAAGTCGTTCATGCGTCACCTCCATTTTCTGTTGCTACAGGTGCTTTTTTCACTTTCGGTTTAAACATCGCAAGCATACGCTCGGTCACGGCAAAACCACCGAAGATATTAATACTGGCTAAAAATACCGCAAAAGCACCAAGGATACTGGTCGGTGTAAAGATAGAACCATCAATGGTGACGGTCTGTAGCATGGCACCAACGATGACGATGCTTGATAGTGCATTGGTGACGGCCATCAACGGCGTGTGCAATGCAGGCGTTACGCCCCAAACCACGTAGTATCCGACAAAAATAGCGAGTACAAATACGGTAAAAATCGCGACAAATGGTGTACTAGCCATTGCGGCACCAGCTGATGCTGACGCTAAAATAGTGGCAATCATCTAATCCTCCTAAAATTTATTCATGTCTGGCAAATGTATGGTGACAACGTTAATGGTGACAATGTTGTAGTGACAGGCTGTAAAAACTTAGACCGTCAAACTAGCGTTTGGCCAGTCGTACCTGATTGTCATGTGTCACTGCCAGCGCGCCCTGAATCTCGTCTTCCATGTCTACGCTAAGTGCCAATTTAGCTGATGCGTCACTTGCTGAAGCGTCATCGCCAGCAGGCGCAATTAAGGTCGTGATAAAGTTAACCAAGTTATTGGCATACAAATCTGAAGACTGTGCGGCAAGCATTGATGGGATATTGGCCGCACCAACGATACGTACGCCATTGTCTGTCGTGATGGTTTGGTCAGGCACGCTGCCTTCGACGTTACCACCGGTACCTGCAGCCATATCGATCAATACTGAACCCGCCTTCATTTTGGCAAGGGTTGCGCCGTGCACCAGACGCGGAGCATTACGACCAGGAATCTGCGCCGTGGTAATAACGATATCCGCGTTGCTTAATGCTTTGTCTACAACAGCCGCTTGATCTTTGACATATTGCTCGGATGGCGTCCAAGCATAGCCGCCTGTAGACTTGGCTGTCTCAGCTTCCTCTGCACTCATCGGCACATCTAGCCATTTACCACCGAGTGACTCCACTTGCTCGCGAGCAGTCGGACGTAGGTCACTGGCTTCAACGACGGCCCCCAAACGCTTGGCGGTTGCAATGGCTTGCAAACCTGCAACGCCAACACCTAAGATGACGACCTTAGCGGGCTTAACCGTACCAGCTGATGTCATAAACATCGGGAAAGGACGCGAATACTCGTTGGCCGCTAGCAATACGGCTTTATAACCCGCAAGGTTGGCTTGTGATGACAAGACATCCATATTCTGAGCGCGTGACAATGTGCGGGGCAATAACTCCATGGCAAAGGCGGTTGCACCTTTAGCCGCATAACTATCAAGTTGAGTATTACGATAAGGGTCGAGCATGCCAATGACGATCTGACCAGATGACAAGCCATCGATGGCTTCAGCTGATAGGTCATTGACGGTGGTAATAATCTGAGACTGGGTAATGACCTCGGCACTGCTGCTGGCAATGTCGGCACCCGCAGCCTGATACATCTCATCAGCGTAGTACGCTGCTTGACCTGCATTTGACTGAATGACAACTTCAAACCCAAGTTTACGCAACTTTTTGACTGCGTCTGGGGTTATGGCTACACGGCTCTCGCTCGCGCTATCTGCACTGATTACACCGATTTTCATACCGTCTCCTTACTTACGTCCAATGACTGTACTTATAATGACTATAATTACGTCTCACGACTACCTTTAATACCCTCAACGCACATCTAAAAAGCACAGGGGACAAAAAAACCTTTGGTTTTGATTGGATCAGTATTGCGACCAAAGGTTTATCAATTTAATAAATGATAGCGACTTTGCCATCATGCCTTTTTATTATAGGTACATCGTCCACCAACTTTCATTGTTTAATGATGACCCATAAGTAAATAAAAAGTTAATTATTTGTACCATCTATATAACTTTTATTGTT
>NZ_JBVFXW010000074.1:0-10168 GCF_055522395.1 Psychrobacter sp. TPE 89C | reverse complement strand
TGCGTTATTGACAGTATAGCAGGTCTATTTCAGAGCACGTGATCCGGTGCTTTTCCACCCCTAAATCCATTTACCATAATCTACCTTTATGCGAATAATGGACGATTTTTTGGGTTCTCTACCGCCCATTTTAAATAATAAGAAGGTAGTAAATTGGCATTATTATGGAATATTTTCAGTTCCTTATACAGATATTGAATGTGTTCAAATAAACGATGTGATGGTAAATACCTGCTAACCTAACTTAGATAATGATAGTATTTAAATTAGCTCTTAGGTTATTACATGCCCTTTCGTAATCTTCTCTCTTTATAAAGTCTTCTGTAATACTAAACATCATATCTTCCGTCTCAAATATAATTCTTTTAGCTTCGTCTAGAAATATAATGTTAGTTATATTATGGGTATTTATTAGCCTACTACCTGTATCTATGAATTGAGACATAGGCTTCATCCTTATTTTAATGTTAAAAACTTATCTCTAAATAATACCTCTGACGAGCTAACTAAGTGCTTTCACTGGTTCGGTTCCCTAGTTAGGACTTGAACACTAGGCTGTAGGATGATGGTATCAACAGTTTGAGTTATTGAAATAATTCCAGTGTACTTGTGAGTGTACATATGGCTGATATTTCGAGGAAAATAACAGAGATACACCTGATATTGATTGTGTTTCCTATTTCTTAAGATTTTGATAATGTAAGATGTGGAAGGTCAACTTAAATCAAGGCATCAATTCATGGAAATAAAGTATCAAAAAGCTAACCCTTATGGAGAGCTTAGCATCAAGACATTAGAAGATTTTGAACAAATAATACAGTATCGTTTACCAGAGGATTATCGCAAATACCTCCTTGATTTTAATGGCGCAGAGCCTATTAATACTGTTTGCAGTATATCAGATGCTGAAGGCGAAACGAGAATACACAGTATGCTAGGTATACATGACGGTCCTGAATACTGTAGATTAGAATCGAACTTTGGTGATGATAACAGCACAAGAAAGACAGGGTTACTTACATTTTCTGATGACACATTTGGAAATTATTTTTGTATTTACTTGCTACCCAAACATTATGGTGGAGTGTACTTTTATGATCATGAGTCCTCTTACGCTGATGATATTGATACCCTCATTAGAATAGCTGATAGTTTTGATTGTTTTATTGAGTCCTTAACTTCTGAAGAAGAGTATGAAAACAGCTTAGCGGATACTGATCCAGAGTTTTATGCGAGATTACAGCATGCTAGGAACAATCCTCAAATATAGTTTAGTAGGGTGTATAAAGGTCGATTTTTGATGGTCGCATTCATTTCTACTAATCCATGATCGGTGCGCTATACAGGCATCGAGCTGTTGACCTTACAATCAAAGCCAAATGGGTGAAAAAATAATGTCTATCATAGAAAAAAAACTGACCCAAGCAGAGATTTTTTGCCAAAATTATGAGCCAGAACTTGCTATAAGTATCTTAAATGAAGTAATTACTGATAGTAATTCAACAGATAGTGAAATAGCGGAGGCTTTAACTTTAAAAGGAATAACGGTAGATCTTGCCCCATATCTTGCAGAAGATCAACAAAACTACTCTGCATTAATTTATTTCCAAAAGGCTTTAGAACATGACCCTCACAATATCTATATCTTATTCAATATACTGAGTTCATTTTCTTGTATAGATATGATGCAAGAATATACTCAAAAGAATAAAGGCGCTTTTATAAACGCTTATGACGTCTTAAAAAATGACTTATATGATACTTTAAACGAAAAATTGAAGAATGATTTGCGTAAATTTTCTTCTAAATATAATAAATTTCGAGAGGAAGAATTTTAGGGTATACCCCAAGGGAACCAGTTATTTCACCCTTCAAACCTATTAACAGACCACTTAAAACAGACTGGTATAATAGAACCATTTATAACGAACTTGTCGCGAAAGTAGAAGTTTACTTCCTATACTAGAACCCAAACTGTCGTCTGTGGATTAAGTGTTTTCAGTATAATCAATCATGAACGCTAGAATTATACCCAAGCCACCCTTGAGGATAATTATTTTCTAAGTTTCTGTTTTTGAAATGGTTTATATATTATCGACTTTTTTCGGTGTCCAAACGGTGTCCAAAAAAGGGATAATTCGAGGGTTTTCTCTAGCGATTCGAAGCTAACAACCAAAAAATAGTTTATAGTTTATAGTTTACAGAAAATTCTTGAGAGAGGTTGGTGATGGGTGAATGGTCAGAGTATTTTGAAGATTTTCCAGAAGAGAACCCTGCGAATTGGCATAGTCCCGCAGATGACGCTGAAAAACGTATGGGTAAGTATTCAGAGTTTTTCCCTAATTGGCGTGAAGGTCAATTGACAAAAGCAGAGCGCACAGAAGTTAAGGCGAAAATAGATTTACGTAATGCTGCAGCCGTTAAGGAAGCAAAAGATAGAGCTGATTTCATAAGAGAGGCAAAGACTTATCCCTTAATGCTTACAGAGGAATGCCCTCAGTGCTATTCAAGAGAAATGAATATATATAAAATTAATGATTCAGGTTACTTTTGTCACTGCCAATATTGTGATGTGTCTGCTAGCACAAGGGACTATAAACAGTTTCTAGAGAGTCTTGGCGAAGCTATTTGGAAACAACCAGAATAACGCTTTTAGCCGATAGTTCGACTTCTCCATGAACCGCCAAACTGTCGGCTATATACCTTTTTTACATTGCTTATTATTTTTTTCTCAATACCAACAATAACTATAAATCTCTAAGATACCTATACTTAGCTATTTTGATTGCACAAATGCCGAATTAAAGTAATAATCCAATATTTTTTGGAATATTTTATGGCTACTTTCTTTTTTTGGGTTATCGTACTTTTAGTCGTTCCTGGTGTTTTATTAGTATATTTCAAAAATATGCAGGGTAAATCTATGAAAAAAAGGTTAGAAGATTTTATGGCTGAGAACAATTTTGTGCCTGAATATCTTCATCCTTATAACCTTGCCCTAGATAGCAAAACTAGACGAGTTATTTTTGCTATAGGCAAGCATGAATATGCTATCTATGATTTAAATGCGATTAAATATCTCCAAAAGGATGATAGAAAAGGTGTTGCAGCACCTATTATGCAAATTATCTTTACGGTTAATGATTTAGACCGACCTCGTATATTTATACCTTTTACAAACTTTGCAGAAAGAAATGTATGGTACGACAGAATGCTAGTAGTTTAGACAACACAAAGTAAAACCTAATAAGTACAAAAGATTATTTTGACAAGGTTGTAGTTCAATACGCTGTAGAGGCATCGAACTATATCCTCAGTGTTTACGGTATTATTCCTGCCTCGGCTAGCGCCCCATACTCGGAGATCGTGACCTTGTGGGCGCTCTAGTACGTTCAAGTTCTTGCTCTTTGGCTTTTATTGCTTCTCTCACTTGTCCAGCAATCTGTTTAATTCCTTCAATTCCGCCTGTATTTCTGTCTGTGAGCCGGTTATTTTCGTTTGTGACTGCTCTATTTTGATCTGTGCGTTCACTAATTCGCTCAATCCGTCCTCTAACTTCACTGTATCGCTCTCTAATTGCGTCGTATCGCTCTTTAGATAATCGGGCGGTGTTATCGTACTCTGATACGTCTTCAACTGTTCTACGAGCTGCATTTGTACGTTCCCTAACGCCAATAACTCGCTTATCAACGTTGATTGCATTGTTACGTGATTTTTCCGATGCTCTATCCAACGATTGAACACGTTCGTTTGTTCTATCATTGAAGTTTGCAACTCCTTGAACAACGTCGGCAAGCGTTCCAACTCTTGCGTCTTCGTTTTTGCCAATTTGTTCAATGAGGCGGTCAATTCCGCTATATCTTGGTCTTTCTTGCGTAGCTGCTGCTGGGTGTATCGCTGTTGGTCGTCTAGCATCTGTTCTTGGCGTTTGATCGTGTCCTGTTGTGCTTGTAGGGCTTGCTGCACTTGCTCTAGTAGTCTCTTGTCCATAACTTACCTCTGACTGTAGTCGATGGGCTGCTGTGTCTGCGGTTGTTGAATAATGTAGATCGGTTTTGAGAATTTGTTGACCAATGCTGCCCCTATCATCATGCCTGATATCAATACTGTGATTGCGACGCAGCTGGTTACTATCGCCCATTTTTTCATTTCTGATTTGATGACCTGCGCTATCCGGTCTTCTCGTTGCTCTATCAGTTCTGCTATGTGCTGTGTATAGGCTTCTATCGTCTTCTCTATGTCTTCTGCGAACTGCTCTAAATGCTGGGTAGTATGGGCTTGGACGTTGCTCATATAAGTTTCTAGGGCTGTAGACATATCGGTTTGATGCTTGGCTAACGTTTTTAGCAACTGCTCGTTGCTCGTATCTAGGTTTGTCATGCCTTGCTTGATGATAGTCTCGCTTTCTTTCAATTTCGCTGTCATAAAGCTGTTGAGCTGCGTCGTAGCGTTCTCTACTTCTTGCTCGATAGTCTTCGCTTGCTGCTGTGACTTCGCTTTGAAATTCTCTGCTAAATTTAAAGCCTCGCTCATATAGTCCACCTGTTAGCCTGATATTTCGTTTTGCTTTGGGATCTGGATTTTTGATACTGATTGCTTTGTCTGTCTCTCGTGCAATCTCAAAGCCACCATCCGTTAATACTTGAATAACGTCGTCACGATTGCTGATAACACCCTCAGCCACTAATGCTTTTATACCGTCAGTAATAGCTTGTCTTGCGTCTTTAATATCTCTTGGTAAGTTGTCACGCTGCGCCATTAATCGCTTTTTGGCGGGGTCATTGGGATCGGTAAAACCATGCTCGATGTTTTGCATGTCTTTCCATGCGTTGACTCTGCGCTTATCCACGCTGTGGACGTAGGGCTGAAATGCTCTGCCGTGTTCTAAGTCTACATTAGCAAAAACAAAGTTCAGCTCTAACCTGCCTTTGTCTCGATGCTCAATCCACGAAACGCTTACTCTATCAACGTCTAGCCCTGCTCGAATAGTCTGCTCAAAGCCGTCCATCAAGGCGTTCTTTTGTTCTGTGGTGACTTCATCGGCTGTCTCGGTAAACGATAAGCAACCACTGGTATATTTTTGCTTAAAGTCTAGGCTATCAATGAGCAAGGCTTGGTTTTCTATGTCGCCCCTCAATACCTCGGCATCAACACGTTTACCGTCTGGCTGCTCTTTATCTTTGAGCAAGTAGTCAAACACGCCTTTGCTGCCACCAGTGCCACGTGTGAAGAATTTAACGATCATCAGGCATACTCGATGCTAGTACTTTATCTAGCGTAGTTTGCAAGTTGAGTAAGGCCATCAATACGGCGTTACCAACTTCTTGCCCTGTGTTGGTCTGCTTGGCGATTTGATTGATGTTGATGCCAATGCGATTAATGGCTCGCACCAATTCGGGATCGGCACTGTGTACGATTTTTTTGTGCTTAGGTTCAGGCGCGGCGACCGGCTGATCGAGTACCAATCCGCGAACGTAGTTAGACATATCATGCTGACCTGCACGCTTTTTAATGTCCAATATTTCAGTGTCAGAGACTCGTATTTTTAGCCACTTTGTCCTTGCCATTTTAGCCTCGCTTTAGCGGTTGTTTTTTACCCCTCACGGCTTTTTGTGAGGGGTTGGGGTTAAGGGGTTTCCCCTTACCAGTATGCCTTGGGTCAATAGTAACGTAGTGGATATTGTACCCACGGTATATGCTGGCTTATTTATTAGACTGTAATTAAAATATTTGAATGGGAGACTAAAACAGAATTATCTTTTACACGCACTTTCAATTAACTTTCAAGTACCCATATAAGCATAAAAATAAACATTAAACGAGTATTTTTTAACTCGATATACTTTGAGGACTTAATATGGCTACTCCTAAAATCCTATTCATAGCATTTGCTATTGAAGACCAAAACCAAAGATCTCTTTTGAAAGGGCAATCTCTTCACGTGCGATCACCTTTCACGTATACAGATATGTCTGTTAAACAAGCTTACGATTCAGATTGGAAGGAAAAGGTTCGTACAAGGATAAAAAGATCTAACGGAGTAATTGTACTTGTTAGTAAAAACTCTTTGGATTCTAGCGGACAAAAATGGGAAATTCAGTGTGCTAAAGAAGAAAGAAAGCCCATTCTCGGAATCTGGGCTTATTCGTCTGATAGAACGAATATTTCAGGCGTAAACACAAAAGTATGGAATGATTTAAATATCAGTTCATTTATCGATTCAATTTAGCAATTGAGGGTAGACATATGAGCTTAGATAATTATTCAAATAAAACACAAGAACTGATTGAGAAACTAGCAGCGATAGAGCACGAGCGCTGGGCACACTGGCAAAGCTATTTACATTCAAAATGTAAAAAAAATAGCGATGGCAGTCTAACTATACCAAAAGAACTAGTCGATAAATGGGATAAGCAGATAGCAACTAGCTATTATAAATTAACTAAAAAAGAGCAAGATAGTGATCGAGAGCAGGTGATGAAGTACTTGGATTACATTATAGAATTTAAAAAATAATGATAAATTTAATCTCAAGTTTAAAAAAAAATTGAATAATTTGTTTAACAATAGGGGGAAGAAACTCGTGAGAAAAGCTTTAATAATTGGTGTCAATGACTACGATAATATTAGTTCATTAAACTGGTGCGAGAATGATGCCGTAGGTATGGAACAAGCTCTGGAGCGTAATGCAGATGGTAATCCCAATTTCTCAGTCCAATTGTTAACAACTAACAATCCGATGGGTGTAAGAGGTATACAAACTAAGCAGAAAATTCGAGAGCTTTTTCAAGGAGACGCTGACGTAGCATTATTTTATTTTGCAGGTCATGGCTCATTTAATGAAGATATGAGTGAAGGGATTCTTTGTCTACAAGATTATCATCATCATGATGATAATGGCTTTATACGCATATCTGATATTCTGAAATACGCCAATGATTCTAAAATTAAAAATAAAATAATCATCTTGGACTCATGCAACTCAGGGGCTGCAGGTGAAGATAGAAATGCAAAAGAAAATACAAGCACTATTGGAGATGGAGTGACGATCCTTACAGCTTGTACGAAAAATGAATACGCTAATGAAAGTCTAATGGATCAGCATGGCCTATTTACAGGCTTACTTTTAGAAGGCTTGACTGGCGGAGCTTCTAATATTCTAGGCCAAGTCACACCCGGTAGTTTATATAGCTTTATTGATAATGCTCTAAATGTATGGGAACAACGACCTGTATTCAAAACTAACGTCTCAAAATTTATTAGTTTGAGACAAAACAATCCACTAGTAGATCCTAGTATCTTAAGAAAATTACCTCAGTGGTTTGAATCTCCAGGTGCAATATTCCATTTAGATCCTTCATTTGAACCTGACAGAAAGAGTGTGGCTGACGAGTTAAAGCACCTACCCGTAGACAGTAACAACTCAGCGATCTTTAAAGATCTACAGAAATGTAATCGCCATGGTTTAGTAATACCTCATGAAGCAGAGCATATGTTTTTTGCAGCCATGGAGTCTACTGGATGTAAACTAACAGCCCTTGGCGAGTACTACCGAAAAATATGTATTAAGGGGCAGATTTAGATGCCGGTTTTCATAAGTTATAGGCACACGGATAGAAATACAGCTTTCGCTATAGCCAGAAAATTATCAGCTAATAACATTAGTTACTACTTGGATATAATCGATGAAGAATCCAAAAGTACCGATGATATAACAGATGTCATAACCAAGAACATCAAAAAAAGTACACATTTGATAGCTGTAATTTCTAGTAATACTGTAGGATCCTGGTGGGTACCTTTTGAGATTGGAGAAGCTACAATAGCAAATCGAAGGATATGCTCATATGCTATTAGAGTGGATTCACCAAACCTTAGTCTCATGTCATACAGGCAAATAACTAAGCTCTTACCTGAGTACTTGCAGAAATGGCCAGTACTAGTATCTAGCATAGACCTAGAAGAATTTATTAACCAGTACAGAGCAGACAACATCACCTTTGGAATTGGAGAATCAAGGAATAAACAATTTGATAGTCTAAGTGATAACGAGCTTACAAAAACTGGGGCCGATAACTTCCACCGCAACCTCAAGAGACAACTGTAGAAAGAGAGCCTAAGCGGCCATCCGTCGCGAGGGCTGTTATCTGACTTAGGCTTATCCACTGTCAAATTTTGTTTGCTCTTTTGCGTCTGTAATAGGTGCTTTCCGATATACCTAATTCTTCCCAAGGCTTCGTGGACTGCTCTGACGTAGCTACAGGCTTACGCTTAGAGGCTTTACCACCTTTGCTGCCTTTGAGTGCTTGGCGATAGATAAACTCATTGTAGTGATATCCATCACGCTTCCAACAAAATTTAGCGATGCTTTTGGCAGTAGCTTTGATTTCTGAGTACGGTAATGGCTCTGAAAACATCATATTTACGTTTTGAACATGTTTAAGCACTGCGTTATACCATTGCTCCCAAGTCTTACCCCGATGCTCTCTAATCGCAGAATACGCCCAATGGCGAACGGTATCGAACAGGGTACAGTTCCTACCAAGTCCGTATTCTTTTTCTTTGTTAGTTAATGGTCTAAGGTCGACAAACTCTGCAAGATAATTCAGCTCGTAGGCTTCTTTTGTCCATACTTCGGTACGCCAATGATCGTGCATCGGGTTCTTGGTGATGAAGTTGGTATAGCCGGTATCTGCTCTTGTCTCTCTGACAAGTCCTGCTTGTATCTTAGCGAGATAATCTAGGGCTTTACGACTGCCATGCTCACTAGTGCAAACAGGTGTTTTTAGCTCATATACGATATGAGCATGCCCATTTGAGGGGTTTTGGCTTGTCCACCGTGGCGGTGGTAGGTGTTCTTCTGCCCAACGCATTGCGCCATGCTTGTGGTCAATGTCTAAGCAGATAAAGTGGGTCATGCAAGGGGGGTTATGCTGAATATATCGCATTTTGACGGCTTTTTGCTTTGGACGAATGACAAGAATGCCCAAATCATCGGTGCAATAAGGCTTATGAGGGAGGTTTTCGTATATTTCAGGTAGTATTAACATCACGCACACTTGTGTTGGTGCGCCCGCTGATATAAAATGTCCGTATCGAAAAATGGGTTTTATATCTGCTGACACAGATTAAAATTCATCTGACCCCTAGCGATTGCCGTCGCTGGGGGTTAGTCGTTTCTAGCACTTGAGTTTACGCTCTCACTCTTGTTTCGTCAATTAGCAACTTACTCGCAAAGCCTTGCCATTTGAGACTCAGCACTCTATCTTTGATTTAACATTCGATAACTATCACATCCATCTTGATCGCCATTATCACAAGATTTTCCAAACCACTCTTTTGCAGTTTCATAATCCTGACGTACTCCTTCGCCTAGGTAGTACATCGCTCCAAGGAAAATCTGAGCATCCGAACTACCTTGGTTAGCAGCTTTTTCATACCACTCAGCCGCCTTAGTATAATCCTGACGTACCCCTTCGCCTTTATAGTACATCGCTCCAAGGAAAATCTGAGCATCCGAATTACCTTGGTTAGCAGCTTTTTCATACCACTCAGCCGCTTTCGCATAATCCTGACGCACGCCTTCACCTTCATAGTACATCACTCCAAGATTGTATTGAGCATCAACATTCCCTTGATTCGCCGCTTTTTCATACCATTCAGCCGCTTTCGCATAATCTTGACGCACACCTTTGCCAAAGTAGTAACTATTACCAATACTGGATTGAGCATCAACATTTCCTTGATTCGCCGCTTTTTCATACCACTCAGCCGCTTTCGCATAATCTTGACGCACACCTTTGCCAAAGTAGTACATCGATCCAATAAATACTTGAGCACTAGCATGTCCTTGGTTAGCTGATTTTTCAAGCCATTGAGCTGCCTTTGCGTAATCCTGACGTACTCCTTCGCCCTTGCCATATATTATTCCAAGGTTGAATTGCGCACTAGCATGTCCTTGGTTAGCTGATTTTTCAAGCCATTGAGCTGCCTTTGCGTAATCCTGACGTATCCCTTCGCCGTTGTAATACATCATTCCAAGATTGAATTGCGCACTAGCATGTCCTTGATTGGCCTCTCGTTGAACTTGATTAAAATCAGCAGCCATCGCTGAAACAGAAAGCATCGCAGCGACTAAAAGAAGGATTACTTTGTTAATCAATGAGGT
>NZ_JBVFXW010000073.1:0-10512 GCF_055522395.1 Psychrobacter sp. TPE 89C | reverse complement strand
TTGTGCTCGAAAATCTGCTGAGTAGGTCATCTTTTATATTTCACTTTGCTTGGTTTAAAAGTATTGTACCTTTTCTATTTTGGACTGACTATAGAACTACGTTTTAGGTTACGAAAAATTTTCGAAGGTTCAATTTCTAGTTTTTCGTTGAGTTGATTGATATTTAATTTAAATGACATAGCACATACTCTTAGATAAATTTTCGGAAAAATACATAGTGTTTTTGGAACAAAAATCTTTTTATTATTGGTATCAGGTTTAGGGTTAAAATAACTTATCAATTTAATAAGCTAAAAGCCAGTGTATAATCAATGTAACTGAATAAAACTATTTTTTGTTCAGTATTAATACATAAATTTACGTGTTTTGTATCGTTAAAATTTAAGTGAATACCAAATGTCCCTAAAATCCAGCTTTAAAGGTTTCCTAGGTGAAACCGTCATCAACGTCGCCATGTGGCTAAAACTAGAAAAAAACGTCTATCATCGATTAAATGGTATTACCTTACCAAGAGACAATGGTGGTAGCACTCAAATCGACCATATTATCGTCTCTGTATACGGCATCTTTGTCATCGAAACCAAAAATTATAAAGGTTGGATATATGGTAGCGAGAAGCAAAAGCAGTGGACACAAGCTTTCCCAAATGGAAGTAAATTCAAATTTCAAAACCCACTGCGTCAAAATTATCTGCACATCAAGACGCTCGCAGATTTATTAGGATTGGAGTTGAGCTACTTCCATTCGATGATTGCTTTCATCGGTGAATGTGAGCTGAAAACCCGTGATGAGTTGCCTGAACACGTATTGACAGGTGGCATGGTGTCTTATGTGAAGAAGAAGCAAGATAAGATACTGACTGAAGACGAGGTTAAGTCCATCGTTGAGCAGATTAACAGCAATAGATTTAGCAAATCTTGGCGCACTAACAGAGAGCATAAAGCCTATCTAAAAGACAAGCATAGCCCGTCAAACAAGCAGCCTAGCGGTAACGCTACTGATAAACCAATTGTTAAAACTGCCAGTAAGCCAATACCTGAGCCGATAGTAAAAGAAACCGCTAAACGAGCCACGCTGAAAAGTAGAGAGGTGCTGCAGTGGTCTGGTCAGACTGAGATTGAATCTAGCGAATTAATAACTGACAGTATGAATACTCAGCAGGCAAACACACCATATGATATGGCTAATAAAGTGTTTCTTACACCGTTTGAAGTTATGGAGCCTGAGTTATCGGGCAATGATTTTAAAACGGCTGAATGTGAGATTATCACGTTTAATAGCACCAATCTTAAAGCTGTTGAGCAAATCAATCATACAGCTATTACAGAGCAAGTACCTGCCTGTCCAAGATGCAATGGCGAGATGATCAAACGTGTTGCCAAAAAAGGCGCACATCTTGGTCAGGAGTTTTACGGTTGTTGTCAGTTTCCTAAGTGTCGCGGCGTGGTGAATATGAACTAGCGGTATTCTATATAAGCCATACTTTATATAAGCCGTATTACATACAGCTACCTGAGCTAAGCACAACTGGCAATTAACCAATCAGCAACTGCTCTCACTCGTGCAGAGCGTCTGACATCGGGATGCATCACAAGATAGAGAGGGTAGTCTTGAGTGAGTGGAATGCTGGCATTTGAGATTGAATACTGATTGTCTGAAACGAGTGTTGAAGAATGGATGTTCTCCAATGTTGGTTGTGTTCGAGCGGTCAGCGCTACTCGGTTAATTGGGTCAACTGCTATCAGCTCTGGGTATTGGTGAGCCAAAAACTCTGGCAGTAACGCGATGCCTATTTTTTTACGAGCAGCATGACAGGCCATATATAAATCATTAGTGTTAAATGCAATCGTATAGGCATGCTGTTTCATCAATGCCTGTGACCAAGCCAGTACTCTGGCATTAGCTTGAAACTCTATTAATTGCCATTGTTCAGAATGGGTGCGTTTAAGGTATTCGTTACTAGCAAAGAAACCGTATCTTGTGGACCCAATGATACGAGCAACCAGATCTTCCTGTGTGGGACAACGCGTTCTTATGGCGATGTCTGCTTCTCTGTGATGTAAATTGCTCAAGCCAACTTCACCGCTCAATGCGACTAATATATCTGGGAACTGCTGGCGAAACTCAGCCAGAGCCGGTATCAGCACTTCATTTGCCCAGACAGGTGGTGCCGATATAACAACTTTGCCCTGCATCTCGTTCTGATCAATTGCCATTCTCTCAAATACGGCTATCTCTTTTTTCACCTCAATGGCTTGGCTGTAGAGCATCGAGCCTTCTGGCGTCAGTGCATAGCGTTTGCCTAGCCGATCAAACAGATTTACCGATAATGTTTGCTCAAGATGATCAATTCGCCTCGCAACCGTACTGTGTTGTACCCCCAGCTCTTCAGCGCAAGCAGTCAGAGTCTGTTTTTCCACCAAGCAGACAAAGTAAGCCAAATCATCCCACTGCATATCACTACTACCTTTCAGTATGAACACTAGTTTTAGTATAAATAATCAGTTTAGCAAATTTCACCGTGCATTTTTGCACAGTGATTGCTTATCTATAATCTGTTTATCCTTACGCCACTATATTAGACTCGTTATCTACTTTATAAAGTATTGAGAGACGTATGCAATCACCATCAAACACCCAAACACTCGATCAATTTTTAGGACACATTTTTATGGGTGAATATGAGCAAGCCATGCAGCGATGTGATGAAAACGTTAAATTTGTGGTTTTTCGAGAGAATACAGACAGTCAGGTGCCTATTTATGGGACGCACAGTGGCAAAGATGAAGGTGTTGATTTTTTTAAAAATCTTGCAAAAATGTTCGAGTTTGGCGAGTTTATAATGGAGGAGTCTATCGTCGCTGATGATTATGTGATCAGATTTGGCAAACTTGCTCACACAGTCAGACACACGGGGAAAGTATTTAATAGCCTGTGGTCAATGATTGTCCGTTTTAATGATGCTGGCGAGATTGAACTATACCGCATGCATGAGGACACAGCGGCATTAGAAGCTGCTATGCAAATCTCAAGATAGACGATAAATGAAAGGTTGAAACTGCTTGAGGCTATAATGAATCAGATGAAGCGAAAAAGTTATAAGTTCCGCATTGTTAATACTGCAATTATGGCACTCTCATTATCAGGGATGATGACAGTTTATATTACCTTTATCAATCTGGGTATGGTGGATAGGTTTGTTTATTACTGGTTTAAGGCTTGGATGCTGGCAGCGCCTGTCGCCTTTGTTTGTGTCATGATAATAGCCAATCCGGTGCAAAAATTGACTAAAAGACTGCTAGACTCATAATTCATCAGAACACTATTACTCAGAACGCTTGAATTTATTGCCACGACTACTGTCGAAACAAGTTTTATCGGTAAGCTACGTACACCCGAAACACTAACCGCTACTTCATAATAAAAGCGACATCAAAATCATGGGTTGGCACAAAATTACTTTCTTTGATTTCAAACGTCGTTGGTCCAATTTTTTTGACTTTACCCTTACCTTTCCAGCAGAACGAGACCAGTTCGTTAGGGTCGCGTTCGACAGTCAGCTTAAAGTTAGTGATAGGTTTTGCCCAGCTTGCCCCCGTAGTCAGGATATAGCTTAAGGCATGATAGGGACGGCCATTCTTGTTAAAGGATCTCTGAGTTGAATCATCTACGCAAAAATTGCCATATTGCCCACTGTCTAAATCTACAGATCCACCCACTAACGGTTTATACGTGTGTTTGACCTTGGTAATCGTATTGGCTTTAAAGATTTGCTTCCAACTATAGATCACCTGTGAATCCCAAGGTATATAAAGACTTTCTCTATCATAGATGAATCTATCTAGTGCCTTATTATTACAATCTACAAGACGTTGATTGATGTCATCGGTATCAAATTGATACGTCCAAGGTGCCATCATTTCAGCGTCACTAATACCACAGGCTTTAAAAATCTGTGTGGTATCAATAGGCGTTTTCCCATAGTGTCTATTACCATCTTTGGTGACAATCGGATGCATAAAAGTACGAACATGCTGATTTGGAATGATAGGTTTGCCATTGGCCCAAATTTTAAAGTTATTATAAGTGGCACTGGTATCGGCGTAATCTGAGTCTATAAAACTAGGCACAGCTGGCATCGGAAAAAGAACCGTCTCAGTAATGTCTTTATTACTGAGATTTTTGAACTCATAATTGACACGAATTTCCTCTTTTGAGATGTATAAATCTTCACTATGCATGCTGATATTCTTATTTTTAAGATATTCAACACCGCCTGTGCCGACGTAGCCCGTAGAGTCGTTCGCTTGGGCAGCCGTCATCGCTATCAGCACAGCGTAAGCTAACGTACCGCTAAGCATCAGATAGCGCTTATCCATATATTTCTTCCAAGCGTAAACAAGCGACCAATCGACCGTCCCATTCGCGCAGTTGTGGCTCTACTTCGCTGCATTGCTGCTTGGCGTATGGACAACGTTTGTGTAGGGCGCAGCCACTTGGTGGATTAAGCGGACTTGGTAGCTCACCTTGTAGCGTCAAATCATTTTTATGGCCATTTACCGTTGGTGCAGCGGCCAGTAGCGCGATGGTATACGGGTGTTTTGGCGCGTTATAAATCGCTTCTTTGGGGCCATGTTCGACCGCTTGACCTAAGTACATGACCATCACATCATCAGCGACATGGCGCACGACCGATAAGTTATGCGAGATAAAGACGTAAGCAGTGCGATACTCATCCTGCAAATCCATAAATAGATTTAGTACCTGCGCCTGAATGGATACATCGAGTGCAGAAGTCGGTTCATCAGCGACAACGATTTTAGGATTGAGCATCATGGCGCGGGCGAGGGCAATCCGTTGGCGCTGACCACCAGAAAACATATGTGGATAACGACCAGCATGTTCGGGACGTAGGCCGACATTTCTCATCATCTCGTTGATTTTGTCGCGCTTTTCTTCTTTGGACAATTTGGTATGGATATCCAATGGTTCAGTCAATTGATAGCCAATAGTATGGCGCGGATTTAAGCTGCCATAAGGGTTTTGAAAAACCATTTGAATTTCGGTACGTAACTCTTTGAGCGCTTTTCTACTATAGCCAGTGGTGCCTTCATCGTTGATAAATAGCTCACCATGAGTAGGCGCTTCGATCAGCGTCAGCTGGCGGGCAAGGGTTGATTTACCACAGCCTGACTCACCAACGACGGCCAATGTTTTGCCAGCTTCAAGCTCGAATGAGATACCATTGAGCGCTTTTACGTATGCTTTTGCTTTGCCCAGACCTTGTGATACTGGGTAATGCTTGTGTAGGTTGTCTGCTTTTAAGACCACTTTGTTACTCATACTTGGGACTCCAAAGTAGCAGCGTGAGAGGGGCGAGAGGTAATATTAGAATCAATACAACGTACCTTGCCAGTAGGTGTATCTAAAATAGGTGGTGGAACTTCGCAATCGGGTTCTTTATATGGGCAACGTGGAGACAATAGGCAGCCGCTTGGGCGATCGTATTGACTCGGCACGACACCGGGTAAGCTGTTTAGACGGTCTTGACCGATAGCCAGCTCTGGGATGGCTTGTAGTAATGCTTCAGTATAAGGGTGAGCAGGATTTTGAAAAATCTCTGGCACAGTACTGGTTTCAACCACTTGTCCGGCATACATGACCGCGACATCACGTGAGTTCTGTGCGACCAGTCCCAAGTCATGAGTGATCAATACCATCGCCATTTGCTTTTCGCGTTGCAATCGGCTCAGCAAGTCCATGATTTGCGCTTGTACGGTGACATCGAGTGCGGTAGTTGGCTCATCTGCGATCAGTAGTTTTGGCTCGCAAGCAATTGCCATCGCAATCATAACTCGTTGGCTCATACCACCTGATAGTTGATGCGGATAGACTTTGAGACGATTCTTTGCATCGGGCATCTCAACCAACTCTAGCAGCTCTAAGATGCGCGTCTGTACGGCTGCGCCGCGCAAGCCAAGATGCTTGCGTAATACTTCACCTAGCTGCATCTCAACCGTAAAGCTTGGATTTAGACAAGACATCGCATTTTGAAAAATCATAGAGATGTCTTTGCCAATGATGCCGCGTTTCTCTTTGGCTGGCATACTGAGCATGTCTTTATTATCAAACATCACTCTCTGAGCACGTACGGTCGCAGAGGGCGGCAATAGTCCCATCAGTGCCATCATCGTGACGGACTTGCCTGAGCCAGATTCACCGACGACGGCGATGACCTCACCTTGTGCGATTTTCAATGACACATCATCGACTGCACGAAAGGCGCGTATCCCTTGACCGAACGTAACCGATAGGTTTTCGATATCTAATAACAATGGAGATTCTTTTTTTGATGCGCCATTCATAGAGGTATGGTTGGTTGGTGTTTTAATTAATGGTTCAGTCATCTTAGGTCACCTGCTTTAATTTGGGATCTAGTGCATCGCGTAAGCCATCACCAGTCAAGTTAATCGACAGGGCAGCCAAGAAAATAGCGACACCCGGCCAAATAGCGAGCCAAACATTACTCTGAATATATTGACGTGCCGTACCTAACATCGCACCCCATTCTGCATCTGGTGGCTGTACGCCAAAGCCTAAGAAACCAATCGCGCCTGCTTCCAAAATAGCAGAAGAGAAAATCATTGTTGCCTGTACGATAAGCGGTGCCATACAGTTGGGCAAAATGGTGATAAACAATAAGCGCAGTACGCCAGCACCCATCACTTGTGAGGCAATAAAGTACTCACGTTGTAGCTCTACCATCGCAGTGGCACGAGTCAGCCGAATAAAAGGTGGTGTACAGACCAGTGCGATCGTAATAATTGTATTGGTCATAGAAGGCCCTAAGATAGCGGCAATGATGATGGCCAATAGTAAGCTCGGATAGGACATCAAGATGTCATTGACCAACATGACGGCCTTGCCCCAGACTTTTGGCCAAAACGCAGCACTCAATCCTAAGGAGATACCAACCAACATCGCAAGAGTCGTAGCACTTAGACCAATAAACAGTGAATAACGCGCACCATACATCACTCGAGACAGCGTATCTCGACCCGCATCATCAGTGCCGAGCCAAAACATGGTGTTGCCGCCATCTAGAAAGGCCGGTGGTAACTGCTCTTGACCAGTAAACAACTCGTAAGGGTCATGGGGAGCAATAGTAGGCGCAAGTATGGCGATAAGCACCATCAAAGCCAGTACAATAAAACCAAGTACCGCGCCTTTATTGCGACAAAACGTCGATAAAAATAGCTGCCAAGACGAGGGCGGCGTGAGTGCCGCAAGCTTAAGATCAGAGGGAACAGCAGAAGGCTTCATGAGCATTTCCTATAGTGGCTAACGCGTTACAAGTATGTAGAGTTCCATTTCTAGCAAACATTCCTAGCAATCATTCAGGAATGTGCTGAAAACGACTCAAAACCATGCAATCGCTATTTTTCACTACTTATAATATGAGTATTTATCAATGTTAGATTAAGAAGTATGTCGAATACGTGGGTTGATAAGACCATACAAAATATCAATAAATAAACTAACCAAAATCAAGGCAGTGGCGACCAGTAAAATACCGTTCTGTACAATAGGATAATCACGAGTGAAAAATCCATCGAGTAGCCAATTACCGACGCCTGGCCAACTAAAGATGGTTTCGGTGATAATCGCACCTGCGAGCAATGTCGCCATCTGTAGACCAACGACGGTAACCACCGTAATCAAGGCGTTACGCATCACGTGCACCATGATTACGCGGCTTGGTGATAAGCCTTTGGCGCGCGCGGTACGCACGTAGTCCTCATCTAATACCTCTAGCATCGCAGAGCGTGTCATCCGTGCAATCATTGCAAGTGGAATAGTCGATAAAGCAATAGAAGGCAAGATAAAGTGTTTGACCACGTTCCAGAATGCACCAGGTTCTCCCGATGTGAGAGAGCCGAGTAGCCATGAGCCATATAACGGCTGCACATCTAAAAATTGTGCGACAGATATCACCCCAGCGACAGGTAGTAAGCCTAAATAGTGAGCGAATATACCAGTGAGAATTGGCCCTAATAAATAAATGGGCATAGAGTAACCTGCCAGTGCACCTGACATCAGCGTGTAGTCAATCCATGTACCACGTCGCAGCGCGGCAAAAATACCTAAGCTCACGCCAATGACACTAGCAATGACAATGGCGCATAGAGCCAGCTCCAAGGTTGGAACGAAATGGGCAAAGAAATCTTGTAATACGGGGGTTCGAGTACGAAAAGACTCGCCAAAATCACCCGTCAAGATGCCAGTCAGATAATCCCAATATTGGGCGACAAGAGGTTTGTCTAATCCCAGTCGCTCTAGGGCGCGCGCATGTAGCTCTGGATCGACCATACGTTCGCCCATCATAATCTCGACCGCATCTCCAGGGACGAGACGAATCAGAGTGAAGGTCGATAGCGTTAAGCCAAGGTAGACAGGAATGAGAATAGCGATTCGACGCAGAATATAAAGTAGCATGGGCTGCTCAATAGTTGTGATTCAATGATAAGAGTGTTTGTGAGGGTAAGAGGGTTCGCGACAACGCGTTTAATGCAGATGAATACGGCTGGTGCAGGAAACCTGATCCAGCCGAATATAAATTAAACCATTATGTATGTCGTATCGAACGTAATCAGTCAGGGTTATTCGACCTTGACACCATCGAAACGTATTGAGCCAAGTGGGCTGATTTTATAATCGACCACGTTTGGTGCGGTGAATACCGTTACTACCGAATGCGCCATCGTTGTCCAAGGCAGTTGCTCTTTGAATATCTGCTGCGCTTGTACATATTCATTCACGCGCTCATCTTGATTATTAATCTGACGAGCATTGGTGACTAAATTATCGAAGTCTTTGTTACACCAGCGAGAATAGTTATTTCCGCCGACAGCGTCACAAGACAATAACGAACCTAGCCAGTTATCTGGATCTCCATTGTCGCCGGTCCAACCCGCTAGAATGACATCAGGCTCACCTTTAGCCGCGCGTTTTAAGTATTCACCCCACTCATAAGTCACAAGTTTGGTATCAACACCAATCTTGGCCCAATCTGCTTGTAGCATTTCAGCCATCAGTTTGGCATTAGGGTTATATGGTCGTTGAACGGGCATATACCATAAGTCGATAGAAAGGTTGTCTGCGCCCGCTTCTTTGATAAGGGCTTTTGCTTTCTCAACGTCATAAGGTGCATCTTTGAGCGACTTGTCGTAACCCCACTGCGTTGGCGGCATCGGATTGGTGGCTTTTAAGCCTTCGCTTTGATAGACCGCATTGATGATGGCGTCTTTATTGATAGCCATGTCTAATGCTTGACGAACTCTCAGATCACTCAATTTAGGTTTTTCGACGTTATAACCGACATAACCGACGTTAAATCCAGGTTGGTCAAGTACCGTAGCCTTACCAGAATTTTTGACTGCTTCAATTTCAGCAGGCTTTGGATAGGCGGATACATGACATTCACCTGCTTGAACCTTTTGTGCGCGAACGGCTGAATCTTTTGTGATGACAAATACTAAGTTGTCGATATGGATGTCGTCTTTGTTCCAATAATCTGGGTTTTTGGTATAGCGAATTTGCGCGTCTTTTTGATAAGAAGTAAAGACGAAAGGTCCGGTACCCACTGGCTTAGTATTAATATCAGCTGCATTGCCATCAGCCATCAATTTGTTGGCGTATTCAGCAGAGTTGATATAAGCGAAAGGCATTGCTAGGTTCTGTAAAAACGGCGCGTTGGTCTCGCTGAGCGTGACTTTTACCGTATAGTCATCCACTTTTTCAATATTTGAGATAATATCAGGTAATCCCATACCAACCGAATACGGGAATTCAGCAGGATAGGCTTTATTAAATTCAAACTCTGGGTTTGTAATACGCTCTAGGGTAAAGAGAATGTCGTCTGCGTTAAAATCTCGAGTCGCAGTAAAGTAATCAGTTGTACCAAATTTGACCCCTTTACGTAGGTTAAAGGTATAAGTTTTACCATCTTCGCTCACATCCCAACTTTCGGCCAATCCTGGCTGAATTTCGGTACCCGCTCTTTTGAATTCTACCAAGCCATTATAGATAGGGAAGGCGCTCGCATCAAAATCAGTACCTGAAGTGTATTGTGCTGGATCGAAACCTGCAGGGCTACCTTCTGAACAATAAAGCAATGTTTTAGCCGCTTTAGCATCTGAGCTAGCAGCAGAATCGTCGGTGGTTTTGTTGTCGCCGCCACAGGCACTAATACCTAAGATAAGTGTCGTCAGCATGGTAAGTTTAAAGAGGGATTTTTGCATTATTACATCCTATGTAGTGATAGGTAGCTACTCGTATATCTACATGTTCGTACTCGATCATGAATATAATGAGCAAGCATTTAATAACCTTGAAAATGTCTATTTATGTGATCTTTTATATGATTTTCCATACATACAAAAAGAAACATATTATTAGTTGTTATAATTTTAATTTATAGCAGTGGAAACTAAAAATATAAACAAGTCGTTC